>JAKLJW010000009.1 GCA_023150935.1 Candidatus Binatia bacterium
CACAGCCTGCGCGAGGCCGCCGCAGCTTACAGCCGCCATCCCGGCGCCGAAAATGCCTCGATAAGCCTCTGCGGGGGGTAATCTATTCGAGCGAAACTCAGCTGTTTCAGTGTGTTCTGAAGGTCCGACCCGGAAGGACCGGAAGGACCCGGGAAATCAAGGGTGAGTGAAGGGGCTCGAACCCTCAACCCCTGGAGCCACAGTCCAGTGCTCTACCGATTGAGCTACACTCACCGCACACAGCGGCAGCACACAGTCGCACGACCGGCGCTCGGGAACGCTCCCCGAGACAGGGAGCTACTCCGCACGCAATACGCGAACGCCTCAGCACACGCAAGGGTCGGAAGAACACCGGCGAGGCGAAACCAGGGTGAAGACCGGCGCCTTCCGGTCGGCCGTGGAACTAGCCCGCCGCCCCCCGCCGCGACAACAGCGCGGCGGCGGCCCGCAGACCGAGCCGGTAGCTCTCCGCGCCGAATCCTACAATCTGACCGACCGCAATGTCGGCGATCAGCGAACGGTGCCGGAAGTCCTCTCGCCTGTATGTGTTCGACAGGTGCACCTCGACCACCGGCAGACCGCTGGCGAGCAGCGCATCGCGAATCGCCACACTGGTGTGCGTGTACGCCCCGGCGTTGATGACGATGACATCCGCGGTCCCGCGCGCCGCCTGAATGCGATCGACCAGCGCGCCCTCGCTGTTCGACTGGTAAGTCTGCAACGCCAATCCGAGTGCATGTGAAAGCTCGAGCAGGCTCGCGTCGATGTCCGCCAGCGTCTCCCGCCCGTATACGTCAGGTTCGCGGCTGCCGAGTAAGTTGAGGTTCGGCCCGTGCACGACCAGCACGTGCGGCACGAGATCGGATTTCTTCGCCTTGGCCATCATGCCGCCGCCTCTATCAAAGGAGAGCGGCAGCACGCCAGCCCTTCCGCATTGACACGCCCGCCCCGCACGCGGTCTGACCGAATCCCCCGATCGTCTTTTGGTTCAGCCTCCGTGCCTCATCGCCTCCGCAGTCAAGACGCAGCTCAATTCACGGTGCCCGTCGCCACGATGAACGTTCCGTTCCCGTTGACGGACTGGATGGTGACGCTCACGGTTGTCGGCGTCGCCTGCGTCGTCGTCGGGTCGGGGTCCGAGAGCACGAACTGGAACTGCGTTGCACCCAGCACGAGCTGATTGAACGATTGCACGTCCGGAACCGTGATGCTGCCGCCGGCCAGCGTACCGACTGTGGCGGTAACGTTGATCGTCGATCCGCCGACGATGGGGTTACGGAGGTCGTCGTGCACGTTGATCGTAAAGGTCATCGACCCGCCGTTCGGGATGTTGAACGGGTTGCACGGCGGGCTGCTGCAACTATCGACCGTCACGGCCTGCAGGGGACCCGAGAACGTCACCCAGGTCTTGTCGAAAACGACCATATTGTTGTCCCACACCAGCGTCGTCCCCTGCGCGTCCCAGATACCGTCGGCGTTCAGGTCGATGAACCGCTCGAACTGCGTGTTCACGTTGAACATGTCGTTGCACAGCGGGCTCGGCGGAGCGATCGGGCAGGCCGCATCGAGCGGCGGGTACGGCCGGAAGTCGATGTACGGCTCGGGCTCGTCGTCGGTGAGGATGAGGTCGACGCCGGTGTCGAAAATGCCGTTGCCGTTGTTGTCGACGAACGACTCCTCGCCACGGGTATAGGCCATCACGGTAACGATGCCGGTGGGCGTGAAGATGCCCTCGCTGAGTAAGGTCGCCGTGGCGATACCAGAGGCGTCGGTGGTCGTCGGACTGACGACGCTGGCGGCGTTGGTGATGAACGACACGGCAGTGCCCGGGGGCACGGCATTTCCGAAACGATCGTTGACGAAGGCCGAGACGGTGTCCTGCAGGCCGGACTGCAGGCGTCCGGCAATGTTCTGTTTCGCCGACGCGACGCTGAAGCTGTTGAACGCCGGCGGCGCACCGAGGATGCTCACTGCAGTCGATTGCCCGCTGATCGACGGGTTGCTGATCACCGTCGCCACCACTCTGACGCTGGAGGCCTGAATGCCGCTGGTGACGGTAGTGCTCGCATCCCCCGACGCATCGGTCGTGGCGCTGGATGGATTGAGGGTTTCGGAGCCGGTACCGCTGAGCACGAACTGCACCGCGATGCCGGGAATCGGTTGACCGATCGTGTTGGTGACCCGGAAGGTGAGGGTCGACTGCTCCGGCAGACCGGAACCCCGCACGCCGATGGTCGGCGGCACGGCCCCGAGGAACTGCACGGAGCCGGCGGGTGCCGTGGCGGTCGCCGTCGGCGTGAACGTGGCGGCGCCGGGCGGCAGTGTCGGCGTGGACGTCGGGGTGTTGGTTATCGTCGGCGGCACGCTGTTGGTCGGGGTCGGCGTCGGCCGCAGATCGGGGAGCACGATGGTTGCATCGTCGAAGATGCTGCCGCCTCCGGCCGTGGCGACGGTAGCCCGCACGGTCACGGTCGCGCCCTGCTGGGCCTGACTGAACTTGATGCACGACAGCGCATCTCCCGGCTGCGGCACCACCGGGAAGCCGAGCTGGCACGGCGCGCCCTGACCGGTGAATCCCGGGCTGGTCACAGATACGCCGGGCACTGGCGGCACCAGACTGAACTGCACAGGAATGCCGTTGGGCACGACCGACCCTGTGCTGGTGGTGACGAGGGCGCTGATAACCGAACTCAGCGTCCCGTCGCCGTTGTTAGATGCCTGATTGACGAACAGCGCCACGACGATACTAGCCGCCGCTGGCGTTGCCGTCGGCGTCGTGCTCGGCGTCGGCGTCTGGGTCGGCGTCACCGTCGGAGTGTTCGTCGGGGTCGGCGTGAACGTCGGCGTGTTGGTGGGCGTCGGGGTGAACGTCGGTGTCGACGTCTTCGTCCCCGTCGGCGTCGGCCGCATATCCGGCAGTACGATCGCCTGGGTATCGCTGATCGTACCGGAGCCCGTGCTCACCGTCGCCCGCACGGTCACCGTCGTGCCGCCGAGGGCGGCGTTGTACTTCACGCACGACAGGGCATCGCCCGGCTGTGGCACCACCGGGAACGCCAGCGTGCAGGGTTGCGCCCGGCCGGTGAGACCGGGGCTGGTCACCGACACGCCGGCCGGCACCGGAGCGACGAGGCTGAACTGCACCGGCACGTCGTTCGGCACCGCTGCCCCCGTGCTGTCGGTCACCAGCGCGCTGATCACGCTGCTGAACGTCCCGTCGCCGTTGTTCGACGCCTGATTCACGAACAGCGCCACCTGGATGTGCGCTGCCACCGGCGTCGCCGTCGCGGTGCGCGTCGGGGTCATCGTCGGGGTGAAAGTGTGAGTCGGGGTGAACGTTTCGGTATTCGTCGGCGTCTGGGTGGGGCTGGGTGTCGCCGTCTTCGTACCGGTCGCGGTTGGCCGCAGATCGGGAAGAACGAGCGCCTGCGTGTTGCTGACCGTTCCCGAACCCGTGGACACCTCGGCACGGACAGTGACCGACGTCAGGCTGAGGGCCTGGTCGTACTTGATGCACGACAGCGCATCGCCGGGCTGAGCCACGACCGGGAAGCCCAGAGTGCATGGGGCACCCGCGCCGGTAAGGCCCGGACTGGTCACCGACACTCCCGGAACCGGGCTCACCAGACTGAACTGCACCGGGATACCGTTCTGCACCGCGGCGCCCGTACTGTCGGTCACCAGGGCGCTGATCACGCTGCTGAACGTGCCGTCGCCGTTGTTCGACGCCTGGTTGACGAACAGCGCGACGCGGATGTTGGCGGCCGCGGGCGTCGCCGTCGGTGTGCGCGTCGGCGTCTCGGTCGCCGGAACGGGGGTAAAGCTCGCCGTCGGCGTCGGCCGGTTGTCCGGAAGCAGGATGGGCCGGACGTCCTCAAGAGTGCCGCCGCTGGCGGTCTGCACGCGGGCGCGGACCGACACCGAGGTTCCCTGCAGGCTCTGGATGTACTTGATGCACGACAGCGCGTCACCGGGCTGCGGCACCACGGTGAAGTTCACCGTACACGGCGGCGGCTGGTGGCTCAGGCCGGGGCTGGTCACCGACACGCCGGCGACCGGGCTCACCAGGCTGAACTCGACGGCCACGCCGTCACCGATGGCAACGCCGTTGACATCGGTCACCAGCGCGCCGATCACGCTGGTGAAGCTGCCGTCGCCGTTGTCGCTGCGCTGGTTCACGAACAGATCGAGTCGGATGAAGGCGGCGCCCGGGGTCGGCCGTGGGGTCGGTGTAACCGTCGGGGTCGCCACGGGCGGCTCGGTAACGGTCGGGGTCGGTGTGGCGGGCCCTTCGACCGTGACGCCTGCGGAGGCGGTGCGTCCGAGGGCGTCGCTGACCGTCAGGGTATAGTTACCCGGCAGATCGCCGGCGGTGAAGGTCACGGAGCCGCCGGAGGTCGGAACGCTGGTCGCACTCAGACAGCCACCGCCGGCAGCAATCGTGAACGGCGGCGCGCCGCCACTGACAATGAAAGTCTGACTGACACCGTTGCAACTGGTCGGCGGAGCCCCGGTGCCCGCGCGCAGAGCGGCCTGCGTCGGTACGACGGCCGGCGTCGGTGGGACCGGCGTCGCGCTCGGCACCGGCGTCGCGCTCGGCTCGATGGTCGGGGTGGGCGTTGGTGCCGCCTCGAATGTGATTGCATCCTGCACGGTCACCGAACCGTTCCCGCCCGCGGGCAACGAGTCGACGTCAGAATCGATTTCCACGATCACCGCATCGGTCGAGCTCTCGGTCGAGGTCGGCGAGTTGTCGTTAATCGTGAAAAAGAAGCGGCTGATGCCGTCGACGATAACGTTGTTGGTCTGGGCGTCCGGCAGCGTGAACGAACTGATCCCGAGGACACGTCCGCGGCGCCCGCTCACTGAGACGTTGATGGTCGATCCACCGACAATCGGATTGCCGACACCGGGGCTTCCGATCGGATCGGGATTGTCGCTGACGATCAGGGTGTAATCCACCGACCCGCCCGCCGGCACGGTGCTGCTGCCGGAACGCAGCAGGAGCACACGAGTGTGGGCGGAGAACGTGGTGCAAATCGATTCGAAGATCACCACCGGCTCGCTGCAGGAAACGGTGCCGCTGCCCTGATCGAGATCCCAGATGCCGTTGAAGTTGAGATCCACGAACTGCTCGCCGTCCTGATGCACGCCGTCGCAGTTTTCGTCGTAGTAAGGTTCGGAGATTAGCAGCAACTCGTCGCCCTCGTCGCACACGCCACTGCCGTTGGTGTCGACGAAAGGCCGCTCTCCACGCGTCGTCGCCAGACTCGCGACGATACCGTTGTCCGACACGGGGGCTTGCGACACGAGAACGCCGCCGGCCTGGCCGAGTTCGTTGGTCGGCGTCTGTTTGCCGATCGCGCCGCCGAGGGTGGTGAATGTCACCGCCGTCCCCGGCGGGACCGGGTTGCCGAACCGGTCCGCCACGAAGGCTACCAGTGCGTCCTCGAGGCCGAAGGTCACGCGGCCGGAAATGTTGGCGAACTCGTGGGTGAGACTGAAATTCGGCTGCGACGGCGGACCGCCGAGTATGCTCACGGCCGTCGAGCGGGTGATCAGCGGCGGGGTATCCATGTAGGCGGTGACCTGAACGCTAATGGCCCGTTGGCCGCTGGTCAGGGTTACCTTCACCTCGCCGTTGTCGTCGGTGACGGCCTGCGCCGGCGCCAGCGACTCGGTCGACACGCGCGCCAGGGAGAATTTCACCGTCATGCCGGCGGCGGGGTCGCCGAACGAATCGGTCACTCTGAAGGTTAGAACCGACTGTTCCGGCAGGCCGGATCCGCGCACGCCGATTTGTTGCGGTTGGGCGCCGATGAACTCGATCGCCGCGGGCTGGGCGCTGCCCGGGGTCGGGGTCGTACCGCCGCCCGTATTCTTGATCGAGAACTCGACGTTTTCGAGCTGGATACCGCCACCGGCAACGCGGACGGTACCGGTTCCCGTGGCGGTGCCGGGGGGAATAACCAGGGTGGCGTTGGCTTCGCCGTTGGCATCGGTGAGGACGGAGCGGTCGATGCTGCCGACGGTGGTCATGAACCGCAGGCGCACGTTCTCCACGGGTTGGAGGTTGGCGGCGGAAATGGTGGCGCGAACCACGCCGATGCCCTCGGCGGCGTTGCTGACGGAGATCGTTGGCGGCACGACGCGGGCAACCAGATCGTTGAGCACGCCGGGCAGCGTCAGTGCCGTGCCTCCCACGCTGCTGACGACGCCGCCGGCGCTGGCCCGCACGCGGATTTCGCTGCCCCTCTGGATGATGGGGTACTTGATGCAGGTGATGGCGTCACCCGGTTGCGAACTCACCGGAATTCCGGTTTGCACAGGGAACTGGCTCACATCGCACGGCGGCAACGCATTGGTGGTCGTGTTGCTCGAAACGACGACGTTGCGCGCGGGGTCGAACGGGTCTTCGACGCAGGTACCGCCGTCGCACTCCGTGCTGCTGCCGCACGTTTCGCCGTCGCGCGGACCGCCCGAACAAATGCGCCGCAGCATCATCTCGAAGAACACCGGGGTGCCATCCTCGACGGTATTGCCGTGGGCGTCGATCACGATGGCGCTGGCGGTCGCGAGCAGGGTGCCGTCGTTGTTGTCGATGAAGAAGCTGTTGATCGCCAGACCGATGCGGCTCACCGGGCCGGAGGTGACCGTAACCACGGTCTGTTGCTCGATCAGCGGTTTCGGCACCCCATACACGGTCGTATCCGTACACGCCGCGACGGTCACGGGCCCGGCACCCGTCCCGGCTCGGAGCTGGATCACCGCAAAGCCCGCAACGTCGGAAAGGACCGACGGATCGTCGGGATTGCACAGCGTGGTTGCCGCCGGCGTGGGCGCCGGAGTCCCTCCGGTCGGCGGCGGTAAGATCACCGCGCCTTCGGCGCTCTGCGAAGAGACCACATGGTAGTACACGCGCGCACCGGCAAGCGGATTACCGCCGTTGTCAAACACGCGGCCCAGTACGGAGCTGAGAGTCACGCCACCCGAGCCGGACACCTGAATACGGGTCGGACTCGCCCCGAGGACGATCTCGGCCGGCTCGCCCGGCGGCACGCCGGGAATGCGTCCGCCGGGAGGCACCCGCCCCTGGACGACGTAGAATGACGCCGAACCCGTGACTCCGCCGGCGGTGGCACGCACCTGGTACGGAGTATCGAGCGCCACGACGCCGACGGGCACCTCGACAAGCGAGGTCGCCACGCCGCCCTGCGACCCCACCACCTTGGTGCGGTCGACGAGTGGATTCACTCTTCCGACCGAAGTGATGAACAGCACGTCGATGTCATTGATCGGGTTGTTGTCGGCATCGAAGACGGAAGCCTTCAGATTGATCGTCCCGCCGACCTCGTTCCCTACCGACGGCGGGTCGGCCTCGAGAACGATCGCCGCCACAGGCTTATTGCTCCCCCCGGACACCACGTTGACCGTGTTGGTGCCGCTGATGCCGCACGCTGACGCCGTCAGCTTCAGTTGCCCGAACGGCGTGTCCGGCGGCAGCACGAGCTGCGACACCGCATTGCCGGCGTTGTCGGTGGCAACCACCTGCGGCGAGAAGGGCGAGATTCGCGGATCGACGTCGAAAAGGATGTTCACGTTCTGCACCGGCAGGTTGTTCTGGTCGAACGCGAAGGCGTTGACGGTCACGGTGCCGCCGCTCTGTCCGCTGATGTTGATCGGATCGGCAAGGAGGATGATGGTCCGGAGACTCTCGCACGGCTGCGGGGTGGGCGTCTGCGTCGGGCCGACGGTGCCGGTGCGCGTGGTCGTCGGAGTTCGCCCGCCGGAGCCGCGCACGATCAGGACGAACGGCACGGTCATACCGGGGAAGTCGGTTGCCGTCGCCAGCAGCTCGGATGCCCCGTCGTGCACCCCCCGGAACGTGCCGTTGAGAACGCCGCCGGCGTCGGTGAAGCCTTTTCCGTCCGGCGGGGTGAGGACCTGCAGCCCGGACCCGGCGGAGACGTAGATCGGCTGATTGGCGCGCGGCCGGTCGTTGCGATCGAGAAGCGTAACCTGGAACTCCTGGGTTTCGCCGTTGACCACGACGACGTCGTCGACCGCGAGGGTTATCGACCCGTCGCTCGTATAGACCGTGTTCTGGTTGATGACGGTGGCCGGCCTCGGCGTCGACGTCGCCTGCGGCGTCGGCGATGGCGAAGCGACCCGGGTTGCCGACGGCGGCGGCGTGGGCGACGGCGCTCGCGTCGGCGACGCCCCACCCGCGGAACCGCCACCACTGCCGCTTCCGCCTCCACCACCGCACGCGGCCACGAGGGCCGCCAGCATCAGGGATGCCCACGTATGCCGGCCGATCGCGCGTCTCATGGCCCCTCTCCTCATACTCGGGCTCGTCCGCGTCACTGCGGAAGCATGTCGCTGGGAACGCAGAACTGTCCGCTCGGACAGTTGCAGAATTCATCGAAGGTGATCGTGTAAGCGGTTTCGACCGTATACGTCCGCACCGGGTCGTTGCCCGTGAAAGCGATCTTTACGTTGGTCGCCCGGCCGAGTGCGCGCACGTTACCCTTGATGCGCTCCTTGGTCAGGAAGTCGATCAACAGAAGACCGCCGACGGTGGTCGGGGTCTTCAGGCAGGCAAACGTAGCGCTGGTCTGCCCGGGAACGATACAGTCGTTGTCGACCGCACAGCGGCGCCCTTCGACGTTGGAGCAGAAGCCGCCGAGCAGATTCGCGGCGATATCGTACTCGACATCGCCGAGGCCGAGGATCGGATCGAAGCTGAGGCGATACTTGCGCAGGACGATGTCCTGCTTCTGCTCGTTGATGAAGGTCGCGTTGAAGATGGTCTCCGTAAACAGCTCGAAAGTGATCTCGCTGAATATGAAGTCGACCGTGCAGAGACTGGGATCGACGTCGACGGCGGCGCTACCCGGATTGACCGAGTCCTGCTGGTCGATATTGTTGCCGTCGAAGCCGACGAAGCGCATCACCTGCTGGTCGTTGTCCGTCGTCGAGCCACAACTCCACAGCAATACGGCGAGCATTGCGGTTGTCGTCACGGCGCGATTGAATTGCATGTCATCCTCCTGATCACCGGTCGTACCTTACGCAGTCGCCTGCGCGGCAATAACGTCGGCGGCCAGCAGCTCGAAGCGGCTGCGCCCGACGGCTTCAACGCACACGAACTTCACCTTGCCGCCCGCAACCTTCTTGTCCGTCTCGATCGCCAACACGAGTGCCTGGCCCGCCGCGTCGGGCGGCACCGCCACGGGCAGCCCGGCCCGTGTCAGCAGCGTCACGATCCGCCGTACCGTTTCGTCGTCGCAGAACCCGCGGCTCCGCGAGACCCGCGCCGCGAAGGCCATGCCGATCGCCACCGCCTCGCCATGCAGGAACCGCCGGTAATCGGTCAGCGCCTCGATGGCGTGGCCGAGCGTATGACCGAAGTTGAGTATGGCTCGGTGATCGGCTTCCCGTTCGTCCCGCTCGACTACCGTTGCCTTCAATTCGCAACAACGGCGGACAATGGTGCGCAGCAGACCCTCGTCCCGGGCCATGACCCGGGCCAGCTCGGTTTCGACGAGGGCGAACAGCTCGGCGTCGAGGATGATTCCGTACTTGATGACCTCGGCGAGGCCGGCGAGGAACTCGCGTTTTGGCAGCGAGTGCAGCGCGGCGATGTCGCTGAGCACCAGTCGCGGTTGGTAGAAGGCTCCGATGAGGTTCTTTCCGGCGGGCAGGTTGACTCCCGTCTTCCCACCGACGCTCGAATCGACCTGTGCCAGCAGCGTGGTCGGCAGTTGAACGAACGGCACGCCGCGCAGGTACGTCGCCGCGACGAAGCCGGCCAGGTCGCCGATCACGCCGCCACCAAGGGCGAGCACCGGGGTCGAGCGGTCGGCGTGCGCCTCGATGAGCCGCTCGTATGCGAAAGCCACCCACGCGAGGTTCTTGTGCTCCTCGCCGTCGGGGATCTCGATCGCGGCGACACGGAATCCGGCCGTCGCGAGCGCCGCGGTGACGCGGGCCCGGAACAGCCCGCCGACGACCGGGTTGGAAATCACCACCGCCTGCCCCGGTCGGGTCACGGCGGCAAGCTGCGTTCCGACGTCGTCGAGAACGCCGGAGCCGATCACGATGTCGTAAGCGCGCTCGCCCAGACCCACCCTGACAGTAGCGGTCGCCGCATTCGCCGCCGGTCGCGATCTGGTCATGCGGCGTTCCCGTTCACTGCATGGCGGCGCAGGTAGGCGACGATCTCGTCGACCACCGCGTCAACGCTGCGGTGCGAGGTATCGATACAGAGATCGGCCCGCCCGTACGCATCGGCGCGCTCGGCCAGCAGGCGTGCGATGCGCACCCGTCGCGCTTCCGGGCCGAGGTCCCGAGGAACACCGTGGTTCACGCTACGTCCGAGGATGGTGTCGACGTCCGCCGTCAGGCAGATCACCGGGCCGGCATCGTGCATCAACGCCTCGTTGGCCGGGTCCATGATGGCGCTATCGCCGGTCGCAACCACCGTTCCGTCGTTGAGGACGGCGGCGAGGACCCGGCTTTCGAGTTCCTGAAAGAAGAATTCGCCCCGGGTCGCGAGGATCTTGGAGATCGACATACCGGCCGAGGCTTCGATGCGTTCGTCCGTATCGACGAAGGAAGTGCCCATGCGTTCGGCCAGACGCCTTCCAACGCTGGTCTTACCGGTACCCATGATCCCAGTGAGAACCACCACGCTCATCGTGTCGTGCGGTCCTTTCCGGCCCGTTCAGCCTTCCTTCCGAACGCCACGATGCTCCCACAGCCTTTCCGCCGTCGGCAGGCCGGTACCTCCGCCACCGACGATGCGAGGCGTCAGGAACACGAGGAGGTCTTCGCGGGTGCTCTTGGTGCTGTTGGTCCGGAACAGCCAGCCCAGTCCGGGGATATCGCGAAGGAACGGCACGCCGGTGACGGCGTCGCTCAGGTTATCTCGATAGATGCCGCCCAGAACGATCGTCTGCCCGTTCTTGACGAGGATATGGGAGTTCGCTTCGCGGCTGACTTCCGTGGGGATCTGGTCGACCTGTTGGGCGAAGTCGGCGGTGCTCGACTTGGCGAACATGTCGAGCAGCACGAAACCGTCGGATGACACCTGCGGTGTGACTACGAGGATTATACCGGTTTCGATCTTCTCGGTTGCCGTCGACTGGCCGCCGGCGGCGCCGCCGGCGCCGGTGTTGATGACCGTGCCGGTGGAAGGCAGCTTGACCCGGAGAATCCGCAGGCTCTTGATCGTGGCCGCAACGTTGTTCAGGGTCACCACTCGGGGTCGCGAGATGATGCGCGCCTTGCCCTCCTTCTCCAGGGCCGTCAGGCGGACATCGAGAGACTGGCTGCCATCGAGCGATCCCAGGGCGAGGGCGAGGGCCGTGCCCGAGCCCGGCACCACGCCGGCGGCAGGGAAATCGGCGATGAACGGCACTCCCCCGCCGCCGGTGCCGAGACCCGAGCCGCCGAGTCCGATCGCACCGGGGAAGTTGACTCCGGTGGAGCTGCCGACCGCGGGTCCGGCAAGGTAGCGATAGCCCCACTGCACGCCGAGGTCGCGGGCAAAGTCGGTGGTGGCTTCGACGATGCTCGATTCTATGAGCACCTGCGGAGTCTGCACATCGAGCTTACGCACCAGTTCGAGGGCGTTTTCGATACCGCGCCTGATATCGCGCACGATCAGCATGTTGGCGTACTCGTCGGAGAAGACGCTGCCCCGGCTCGACAGCACGCCGTCCTCCTGGCGCGCCCCGCGCGTGGTTTGCTGGCCGCGCGTGCGCGCGGCCGCGCCGCTGATCAACTCCGCCAGTTTGCTGGCCTTGGCGTAATTGACGCGGATGTATTCGACCTCCAGGGGTTCGACCGCCTTCTGGGCTTCCTGCGCCCTGGCTTGCTCCTCGCGTTCCTCGCGCAGCCGTTTCACCGTCGAGATGCGGATGACGTCGCCCTCATGCACGCTCTCGAGGTTGAGAACCTGGAGCAGGATGTCGAGAGCCTGGTCCCAGGGAACATCGAAGAGCCGCAAGGTGACACGCCCCTTCACGTCGTCGGTGGCGACAATGTTCAGTCGGCTCACTTCGGCGAGCAGGCGCAATACGTTGTTGACGTCGGCGTCCTTGAAATCCAGGGAAACATGCTGTCCGTAGTACAACTTCGGGGTGGGCCGGGGACTGGGAGCGTCGACGGGCTCGGCGGCGGCGAAGTCGCCGGGAGCGCCGCTGCGCTCGACCGGTGGTGGAGCGGGCCGCCGGCGCGGCACCGGCGGAGGCGCCGGCCGCGGGCGAGCGGCAGTGCGCGGCGCGACATCTTCGGCGCGCGGCGCCAACAGCACCTGCTCGGCCACGGGCGCCGACCCGCCGCCGGGTTCGCCGAAGAACGCGACCACGGTCTCGTTGAGGTCGCTGACGGTATAGCTCGGGACGGTGTCGCCGCGCAGATTGACGGTCAGGCGAATGCTGCCGTCACGTCCAGCCACCCGCACGCTTTCCACAACGGGGTTGTCGGCGGCGTAGGTGGCCTCGGGCGCGGCGGTGACACCCGCCGCGCCGGCGATATCGATCACCACCCGCGGCGGCTGCGTCATCGTGAAATGCGTGAGGGCGGCCGGCGGACCGCTCAGTTTGGTGAACAGTCCCTGCTGTCCGTTGTCGTCGATGAGTTTGATTTCGCGCACGCCGATCGGCGCGGTGGCCACCGTTCGCTGCACGTCGGCCGCGACGGCATCCCCTGCCGTAGCCCCGTCAGGCATCGCCATAGACGTCGACGTAACATCCTCGGGGACCGGCGCCTGCCCTCGTGTCGCCGGCCGCGCGCAGGCGGCGAGGGTCGCGAGCTGCACGAGGGCGACGCCGCATCGAAACCCACCCGACCAGCTCCGTCGCATCATTTTTGCTCCCGTCCTGCTTTGGCCGGATCGTCCTTTGGTGTCTCCATGACGACCCGGTTGACCTGTTCCTTGCCGTACAAGTCGATCAAGCGCTCCTCGACGATAACGCGCTCCGGTTCGATCCCGGTCACCACCCCCCCGTTGCGACCGATCGGCGTCCCGATGGTCACGATGAAACCCATACCCGCGCTATCTTCGAGCATCGCGCGCGGCGGATTGACGGCCCATACGGTCCCGACGACGGTGAGTTGCCCGAGCTCGTACCGCTGCAGCGGCGTGAGCGCGACGCGCGGCACGTCCGGCCGCATATCGAGCGTGAAGGGCCGGAACGGATCGCGCCGCCCCGTCGCGACGTAGCCGGTGCCAGGCGTGAATTCGGGAGCGGGCGGCGGCATGCCCTGCGCCAATGCCACGGCACACACCTGCAAACAGAGCAGCCAGACCGATAACGACCGCAGTATCATCACGCTCACGGCGACGACTTCTTTTCTTTCTCTCGCTGCTTGGCGATGCGCTCGCGTTCGGCCTCGTCAAGAAAGCGAAAGGTCACGGCGACGGCAGTGGTTTCCAGATCGACACTGCTGTTCTCGATCTTCGGGGGAGCCTTCATGTGGACGTCGGCAATATTGACGATACGGGCCATGCGGCCGACGCTGTCGAGGAAGGCAGCGACCTGGTGAAAGGTCCCACGGACCACGATGTCGACCGGGACGACAGCGTAGAACTCCTCGTACTGCTCGGGCCTTTGTTTGAACTGCGTGATCTCCAGTCCGGCTTCGCGCCCGAGCGACGAGATCGTACTGAGAAGGTCGGGGATTTCCTTGGTGTCGGGAAGTTGCGCTACCGCGCGCCGCAGCTCGGCGTCGAGATTGGCGACCTCCTGACGGGTCTGTTCCAGGTTGGCGAGGAGCGCCGCCTTGCGGTCGCGATCCTGCTGCACCTGCTCGCGGCTCAGCTCGAGGGTCGCGATCCGCTCGCTACGCGGCATGAACAAGAAGAACCCATACGATCCGAGCAATACCGCAAGGGCGCCGACCAGCAGGAGCAAGCGCTGGTTCGGCGGCAGATCGAGAAGGCGTTCGATGTACTCGTTCATGTCCCCTGACCGCCGGCCGCCGCGCCCGATGGCGCCGCAGCCCCCTTCCCGGTGACTTCCGACCCCGGCGGCGGCACGCCGTCAGCACCGGTGTAGTCGAGCCGCGCCTTGACGACGAACTTCTTGAAGACCACTCCGCCCTGGCTCTCCGGACTGCCACGCGAGGGTACGCTCTCCGTGGCTTCGACCAGGTCGACATCGTAGTAGTACTTCGAGGCCTGAAGCTGGCGCATGAACGTCGCGATGGTCTGGTTGTCCAGCGCCATGCCAGTGATCGTTGCCTGCCCCGCGCTGTCGGTAAAATCGACGAGCCACAGTTTCTCCGGTGTCGCGCCGCTCAAGTCCTCCAGCACCCGGACCGGTCCAACGCGCCGGTTCTGCAGGTCGGCGATGACCTTGAGTTTGGCCCGCAAGTCGGCGCGCTTGCGCTCCAGATCGCGCACCTCGCGGGCCTGCTGATTCAGCTTGGCCACCTCCGCATTCAGTGCGTCGATTTCCCGTTCGAGACGGCTCATCTCGATACCCTGGAGGACGTAGGGGACCACCATCACCAGAGCGGCAACCGCAAGGCTGAGGAGCGCGATCGACACCTGTCGGCGCCGATCGAGAGCGCGCTGGACTTCCTTGAGTGCGAGGAGGTTGATGCGGATCATTTGTCGTCCGGGCGCCGAATCGCCAGGCCCATGGCAACGGCAAACTCCGGCGCTTGCTGGCGCAGGGCCGGCGTATCCACCTGGCGATCGATCTCGACGTTGGCGAACGGGTTGGCAATCTCCACCGGGGCCTGCACCCGCTCGGAAAGCTGCTGCGCAAAGCCCGGCATCCGCGCCATACCGCCGCTCAGGTAGACCTTGTCGATGGTCTCGTCGGTCGCCGCGGTCCAGAAGAAGCTCAAGGCGTGGTGAATCTCGTCGATCAGCGATGCCGTGCCCGCCTCCAGCACGCCGGCCACCTGTTCCGCCAGGTCGTCGTCGGCCGCACCGCCGGCCTTGAGCACCTCGGCCCGCTCGGCGTCGACGCCGAGGTCCCGCATCAGCGCTTCGCTCAAGTCGCGCCCCCCGACGGGCACGTCGCCGGTAAAGGTCGAGCGGCCCGCCTTCATGATATTGATCGACGAGTACCGGGCACCGATGTTGACCAACGCGATGGCACCGGTTTCGGGCGGCTCGTAGCTGACCTCGAACATGTTTTCGAGGCAGAAGTAGTCGACATCGATCAACACCGGCAGCAGACCGGCCGCACGTACCGTCTCGGAGTAGCTGGCGACGATATCCTTCTTCGCCGCCACCAACAGCACCTCCATGCGCTTGCCGTCTTCGAGGTAGTCGGTGACCTGATAGTCGAGATTGACGTTATCGAGGTCCTCGGGAATGAAGTTGCCCGCCTCGAACAGGATGGTGTTCTCCAGCTCCTGCGAGGTCTGCACCGGCAGCGTCACGCGCTTGATGATCACGGCTGGACCGGGGACGGCGGTAATTACTTTCCTAGCGCGAATTCCACAACTTTCTCGCAGCGCCTTCACGGCTTCGGCGACCGCGTCGGTCTCAAACACCATGTTGTTCTGGATTGCGCCGGCCGGCGTCGGTAGCGTCGCCGCGTTCAACACGCGCAAATGACCAACCTTGCCGCGTACCTCGACGACCTTGATCGTGCTCGACCCGATATCCACCGCAAGGTAAGGCTCCTCGCCGCGCAGCGGGTTCAAGTCGGACAACGAAGCCGTGAACAGACGACTAAGTCGCTTGCCAAGCCCACTCCCCCCCTCCGCTGTCTGCAGCAGTCCACCCACCGCACTGTCCTCCGCGCGCCTAAGAGAACCAGATTCTATTCTGGATCAGAACGCCCTCGCCGTACCTGCTCCGACCCCTTGACTCGGCCCTCCCCCCTGAAACTCGATCCTGCATCTGCGGGTTCGCACAGCCTCAGGCAAAGCGAAATTCAGGCCACTTGCGGCAGCATGATCGAAGCTGACTCTTCGGGCGATCGAGGTGGCAAAAGGAGCGGCGGGTCCGGCAACCCGTCGAAGAAACCGACGGGACGGAAACCGGAGCGGGAGCAAGGAGGGTGGGTCCCTCCCCTCTCCGGGTGGCCGGCTCCGGGCTTAGAGTTGCGGCCCGGCGACGCACCGCATGAGACCGCCCATGCGGATCAGGCGGTCCGGGGGGGACCGGCAAACCTCACAGCAACGGCGTACATTTCCGCCGATCCCTTGCGGGTCGCCTCCGGACGGGTCGTCGTCACTCGGCGGAACCGCTGTCGGAGACGCGCCAGGAATCCCGGCGTGTCCGGGGTCGTAAACAGTTTGATGACCAGATGCCCGCCCGGACGGAGCACGTCGGTGGTCAGGTCGAGGACCAAATCGGCGAGCGCCATCATCCGCGCCTCGTCCCGAGCGCGCACTCCGCTCAGGTGGGGGGCCAGATCCGACAACAGCACGTCGGCCCGGCCCGCACACGCCGCGACAACCTGGGCGCGGACCTCCGGGTCGGCGATATCGCCGCACAGGCAGGTGACGTTAGCGGCCCCGGGAAGCGGGTCGGTCTTGCGCAGGTCGACACCAATGACCCGACCCCCCTCGCCCACCGCGGCGGCAGCCACTTGCATCCACCCGCCCGGCCATGCCCCGAGATCGACGACTGCATCGCCGGGCCGGAACAACCCTACCCGGCGGGAAATCTCAATTAGCTTATATGCGCTACGCGCCCGAAAGCCTTCCGCCTTGGCGCGTACGTAGAACCCGTCCTTACGGCGATACACGATCGGCACGCCGACAACCGCCGCTCCGGGCAACCGCGCACCGTCGCCTCGGAGGACTCCCGGCGGCTGATCGCCTCAGTAGACCCTAATCTCCGCGTGCCGCTTGTGGCCGAAGACGGGTTCGAGATACGGCCGCGTCACCACGTAGTGGAAGGGGCGAAAAACCAACCACTCGGCCGCAAAGCCGAACGGGTTCATCATATAAGCGATCACCCGAAGTGGATGCGACTGGGTATCGTCGTAGTCGTCGGGCAAGGCCACCGCCCGCCCGGCCGCTGCCCACAGGCACAAACTGACCGCCGCGGCGACAAGCAAACGTTTCATCGATCGACCCTCCACCGTCAAGCTACCAAACGTTGCCAGCCTTTCAAAGCGCCGCACGCCATCCAACGAAGCTCACCTGTCGTCCCGTTTGCCCCCCCGAGGCGCGATGCGAGAAGTACTCGCCGGCAGCGCAGCGCGTGCACGGACCCACCCTGGCGACGCGCCCGGGCGACACGCCGGCCCCGATCAATTGCCCGGTGAGACACGCACGCAAGTCGACTCTGGCTCTTCCCGATCCCGCCGCCGTAGCCCACACGTCCTCGGCCGGCGCGGCGTTCGCGCAGCTTGCCAGCGCCTCCGCAACCTCGGACCCCACCTCGTAGCAGCAACCGTCGATTGCCGGCCCCAGTGCCGCCACGACTTCCCCCGCCCCGACACCGTACGCCTCCCCGAGCAGCCGCAACGTCCGCTGCACGATACCCGCGGCGGCGCCGCGCCAGCCGGCATGCACGGCCGCCGCCACACGCGTTCGCGGAGCCACGAGAAACACCGGTACGCAGTCGGCGGTGAGGACCGGAAGCCAGACGCCCGCCGCCACCGTTACCAGAGCGTCGGCCTCGCCCGCATCCGCCGCGTCATTGCCGACCACAGCCACGTTCGTACTGTGGACCTGTTGCATCGTCGCGAAGTGTCCCCCCGGCGGGGCCAGCGACTGCACCCGGCGCCAGTTCTCCCGCACGGCCCCCGCGTCGTCGCCGACTCTGCGGGAGACGTTAAGCGACGCAAACGGCCCGCTGCTAACGCCACCGCGTCGTCCGCAAAATCCGTGGACCAGCCCCGGAATCCGCTTGAGAGCTGCGGATTGCAGTACCGACGGATGGCTCATGTCGGGGCCAGCGTACATCATCGGTCACGCGCGCTCCGAACAACAGAGCCGCACCAGCTCCCGCACCTGGGCAGCGTTAGCCTGATCGAGATGGAGCACCAGATCGATGGCCCGTTCCATCTTCTCTTTGCGCAGCGTGTAACGCGTCTCCCGCCGGAACTTCTCTTCGACGCTGCGCCGCCGCTCGTCGGCCGAGCGACCCGCACCGCCGAAGGGCACTTCCTGCTCGGCTTCGAAGTGCTTTCCATCTTCCATATCGACGCGCACTCGCGCCCCGAACGAGGCCTTGAAGCCGGCCAGATCGACGGTACCGAGATCGAGCTGCCAGCGTTCCTCGCCGCCTTCGCCGACACTGCGCACCAGTGCCCGCTCGCGCATCCGGTCCGCCATCGCCTCGTCGAGATCCACCGTTACTCGGCGCGCCAGCTCCCAGACGGCAGCGTCACGAATCCGCTCGCGGGAGAATTGCCGCGCCGTGAGCTCTCGGTCGCTGAGCGCCACGGCCACGTTGTACCCGACCGTGAAATTGAGCGTCGACGGCAGGCTGTCGACCCCACGCAAATACGGCGCCGCCAGCGCATCCATGCCCAGGGTCAGCGGTCCGGCCCCCACGTGTACCGACTTCACTTTGCGTGCATCGATGTTGTGCTGGCGGACCAGAGCCAGCACGCAGTCGATCGCGGTGTCGATATAGGCGCAGCCCGGATAGTTCTTGAACGACAGCGTATCGCTCAGCCAGACGCGTCCGAGGCCCTCGAACGCCCCCATGAGCGGCTGTGTCCCGAGGCTCCTGACCAGCCCGTCCTCGTGTTCGATGATGGCGTCGAACCCCTGCAGTCCAGCTGCCGCGAACTGCGCGGCCTGCACACCGGTCGGGGCCGTCATGGCCGCGAGTAACACTTTGGCATCCGACCCGAAGAACGCGGGCCGCAACGGGCAAGTTGGCTGCCCGAGGGCCAGACCGAGCGCCGCGCAGGTACGCGCGGCGTCGAGCCCAAGTACCCGCGCCGTCGCCAGAGCGCCGCCGGCAAGATGGATGAAGCTCCATTGCTGACCATTGTGCGGTCCTAGGACCACAGCAGCGCCGAGGCGTCCCCCCACTTCGTTCGCCAGAGTCTGAATCAGAAGGAAGTCCTTGCCGCTCACACCGATCTTTTCCGCCAGGGCCAGGGTCACCAGGACCGACGAATGCCCGGTGTGCCCGGCGAACAGGTAGTCGTCGTAGTCCAACGCCATACTGAGTGCGGCGTTGCCCATGATCGCCGTGTGCAACGGCATGCGTTCGCCCGTCGGAATGAAGGTCGCGTCTTTACCGGCGGGCCAGTCGCGCAGGGCCTTGGTCACTACCTTTCCGGCCTCGGAAAAATGGCCCGCGTGGACCGCAGCCAGAACGCTGAGAATCTGGTTCTTGGCCTCCTCGATAACGCGTCGCGGGATGTCCTCGAAGCGGGTCTGCGCGACCCAGGCGGCGATCCGCTCGGTCACCCTGGCGTTACTCATGCGAGCATCTCCTCTCGTTCCCGGTGTCAGACCCTTCATACTGTAGCGCAGCGCCGGCGCAAAACGCCCGCCGCTCGGCTTCGCCGGGCCGAGATCAAGCGCCCGGTGCCGAATCCGCCAGCGCCAACAGGTGAAAGGCCGTCACGGTCAGGGCGTTCGACACCCCGCCGGAGCGCATGAGATCCGGTATCGCCGCGAGAGGAACCGTCACCACTTCAAGCTCCTCGGTGCCGTCCCACTGCGGTGGGCCCGCCGGCGTCACGTCGCGGGCGACAAAGATGTGGCAGTGGTTGTTCATGATGGCCGGGTTAGGATGCACCACCCCCAGCGGCTCGACCCGGCGTGCGGCGTACCCCGTCTCCTCGCGTAACTCACGCTCCGCCGCCACGGCCGGAGAGGCGTCGGTCGGATCGACGATGCCCGCCGGGACCTCGAGAGTCAGCGCCCGAACGCCGTGGCGGAATTGGCGGACCATGACAACGCGGCCATCCGATGTCAGCGGCACGATATTGACCCAATCCGCCGACTCGATCACGAAGAAGTCGAACTCCTGTCCCGTGCTCTGCGATCGATTGCTGTCACGGCGCACAGAAAAAATGCGGCATCGACAGATCACCTCGGAGAAGCGGGTGTCCCAGTGCATCGCCGTCAGAAAAGCCCGCGGCACGCGGTCGACAGGCGGTCCATGACCGCGGCCGCCCCAGCGACAGGCACGGCCCGCTCCGCTGCCCTCTTATCGAGGGAACCGGGAATCACCGCATACGGTGGGTTTATGAACATGGCGCGATCCCTTCACCGCTAAACGGGGCCCGGCGCCGCCGGGGTAAGGCGATCGATGGCACGCTCGAGACAGGCCTTGATCTCGTCACGGCAAGCCGCGTACACCGCGTCGCCGCCGCCCACCGGGTCTTCTATGTCGCCCTCGCCACCGGCAAATGCCTTCAGGGTAAACACCGGCTTGCCCGCAGCCTCCGGAAATGCCTCGTGCAGCATGCGCACCTGCTCCGCGGTCATGGCGAGTATGAGATCGGCATCGGCAATGAGATGGCGGTTGCGCTTGAGATCCGTGGATACCGTGTCGGCCGGCACATGGATACCGTCCTCGCGCAGTACGAGGCGCGCGTCCATCGACACCAGCGCCCCGTCGCGTGCGTATGCGGCCACGCCGCCGGATTCCACCGTAAGTTGTTTATCGAGGGCCCGCTCCGCCAGCATCTTCTTCAGCAACGCCTCCGCAATGACGCTGCGGCTCGTGTTGGCGTGGCAGATGAAGAGGATCTTTCGATAAGTCCGCACGGGCATCGACCGGGGCCGGCGCAAACGCCGGCCCCGGTAGTCCCTGAGTGGCGCTACATGCCTTCGGAAAAGACGTCCGCCATGCTTTCCTTGCGGGTGATTCCCTTGTTCAGCTCCGCCTTCAGTTTGGCGCCGAGCGACTCGGGTTCCCACGTGGCACGCTGTTGCACCTTGCCCGCCGAGTGCCAGCCTTTCATGAGCCAGACGGTGCCGCCACCGACGCGGAAGACCTCGCCATGCACATCGGCGGCGTCATCGCTCCCCAGCCAGGCGACCAGTGGCGCGACGTTGCGTGGGCTGAAGACGTCGAATTCGCCCTCTTTGACCTCCTGACCCATGAGCGCCGCGGTCGACGGCGTCGCTTCGACGGTCAGTCGCGTGCGCGCCACGGGAGCGATGGCGTTGCACGTCACGCCATACTTCGCCATCTCGCGGTCGATGGTGATCGCCATGAGCGCCACGGCCGCCTTGGCGGCACCGTAGTTGGACTGGCCGACGTTGCCGAGCAGGCCCGAGTCGGACGACGTATTGATCACGCGCCCATTGAGGACGTTGCCCTTCTTGTGCTCCTCGCGCCAGTATTCGCAGGCGTGTCGAGTCATGTTGAAGGTACCCTTCAAATGGACGGCAAGGACCGCGTCCCAATCCTCCTCGCCCATGTTGAAGATCATCCGGTCACGCAGAATACCGGCATTGTTCACGACAATGTTCAGCTTGCCGAACGTGTCGACGGCGCACTCGATGATGCGTTTCGCACTCTTGAAGTCGGAGACGCTGTCGCCGTTGGCAACTGCTTCGCCGCCCGTCTTCTTGATCTCGTTGACAACCTCCTGCGCCGGGCTGGTGCTCGCCCCGGAGCCGTCGAAGTGGGCGCCGAGATCGTTGACGACGATCTTCGCGCCGTGCGCGGCCATCAGGAGTGCCTCCTCGCGGCCGATTCCTCGACCCGATCCGGTAATGACCACAACCTTGCCTTCCAGCAGACGTGCCATTGCTGCAACACCCTCCTTCGTGGGAAATCGATCGTGTGGCTCGGCGGTGGCAGCCGTCAGGCGCAACGCGACAGAGCGGGCTGACTCTGCGGCAAAGGTATTGTCTTGTCAAGGTAGCGGGCGGCGACCCGCGGGGCGTTTTGACCAGCCGTGCCCGAGAGCTTATCATGCCCGTGGGTTCGCGTTATGCGCCAATTCATTTACGGACTGATCCTCGGTGCCGCGGCGATGTTCGCTTACGAGCGGCTCGACCCCCCGGCGATTCTCGCTTATCTCAACGCCGCCACCGAGTCGGCGGTGGAATCCACTTCCGGTTACGGCGGTCGCGACAAGGCGCGGTGAGACGCGACCGGAGAGGAGCCGGTCGATCAGCGCAGCGCCACGAGCATGCGCCCACAGCCCGAACGGGCGGCGCGGCGCATCACCGCAATACTCTCCTCGCGAGACAGCCGGCCCTGAGCCCGCCACGCTCGCGTTGCCCGCGATACACAGCGCAAGTAGCCGCGCGGACCGGTCCATTCCCCACCCGCCCGCGGCCCGTCGCACGGACACAGGTCGACCAACGCACAGCCGTCCGCGGTCAGCGGCGACACCGCACCCGCGGGCGTCGCCGGACACGCATCGCAGTCGTCGCCCACGCCGTCACCGTCCCCGTCGCGCTGATCGGGGTTGGCGAGGTGGGGACAGTTGTCGGCACTATCGAGGATGCCGTCGGCATCGAAGTCCGGGCCGTCGGGCGCGACCTCCGACGCGGACAGCACCAGCAGGTAGGTTTTCGCCGCCGCGCGGGGCGACGAAAGCACGATGGCGATTCCGGTCGGCGAAACGACCTGTCGTTGCCCGCTCGACAGCAACACGGTTTCGCCGTCGATGCGCACATCGAGAACCATCGCCTGCCGGTCCGGCCCCACGGTTTGAAGGAAGCCCTGCCCGACGACGCTATGGCTTTCGCTCGACAGATCGACCCCGGTCACGGCCGCGAAGTCGACCAGAGTTTGCCCCGGAACGACGGTAACTTCGAACCAACCCGACAACGGCTCTGGAGGCGCCGGGGCTTCGTTGCAAGGCAAGCAGACGGCGGTGATCGAGCTGCCTGGACTTAACAGGTAGCGCCGGGTATCGGCCGCGGCCGGGGTCAACCACGTCGCAACCAGTCCGACGGCAAGGAGGGCTGCCCCGACGAGTCGGAGAAAGCGGCAGCCATGATGCTGGGTCATCAGAACGGGATGTCGTCCTCACCGGCAATGTTGCCGCTATCCGGCTCGCCCGGAGGTAAGCCGACACCCGGCTCCGCGCCCCCGCGGGCACCGCCCAGAAAGCGCACATCGCGGGCCACAATGTCCGTGAAGTAACGCTTGTTGCCGTCCTTGTCGTCGTACTGGCGGCTCCGAATCGAACCCTCGACGAATACCTGCCGGCCCTTCGCCAGGTACTGGCCGCAAGCCTCGGCCTGTTTTCCCCAGACCACGACGTTGTGCCACTCGGTACGTTCCTGGCGGTTACCGTCCTGGTCCGTCCAACGTTCCGAAGTCGCCACCGGGAACTTCGCTACGGCCTTACCGCTTGGCGTGAACCTGACCTCGGGATCTTTGCCGAGGTTCCCCACGAGTATGACCTTGTTCACCACAATGCGACGACCCTAACAGAGTCCCGGGGCAACGGGCAAGCAGTCGGAACTCTCAAGTTACCTGAATCAGGGGTGGCGCCGCTGTCCGCGGGGCGGCTCTATCGCGCCGCGCGCAGCGCACGGAGTCGTTGCATGACGCCGTTACCGCCACGACCGAAATATTCGTGCAGAGCGCGGTAGTCGGCAAACAGCCGATCGTAGGTCGCCCGGTGGCGAGCATGGGGCCGATGCACCACACGCGTGCTCCCGCTCATCCGCTCCGCCGCCGCGGCAATTGTCGGTACACCGCTCGTCTCGGCACCGGCAGCGGCAGCCCCGAACATCGCGGCCCCCAGTGCACTCGCGTGACCCGAACCGGCCTCCACCAGTTCTCGACCTGTCACGTCCGCGTAAATCCGCAAGAGCAACTTGTTGCGCTCCGCCAGCCCCCCGCACGCTACCAACTCCTTCACCGCGACGCCGTGCGCCGCGAACGTATCCACGATGACCCGCGTCCCGAACGCGGTGGCCTCGATCAGGGCCCTATAGATGTCCGCAGCACGCGTCTGTAACGTCGCCCCGACCAGCAGGCCGCTCAGACTCGCATCCACCAGCGGCGTTCGACAGCCGTTCCACCAATCGAGCGCGAGTAGACCGGACTCTCCGGGTTCCAACTCCGCCGCCTCGCGCTCCAGCAAGTCGTACGACGTCAGGCCGTGCTCAATCGCCCGGCGCTCGTAGGCCGCTCCGACCCCGTGCGCGACAAACCAGGCGAACAGGTCGCCAACACCCGCCTGCCCCGCCTCGTACCCGAACAGGCCGGGCAAGATGCCGTCCTCGACGACCCCGCTGATGCCCGGAACGAGGTGCCTCGCGCGGTCCAGGACCATGTGGCAGGTCGACGTCCCGAGGATGAGCACCATGCGCCCCGGCTCGCTCACCCCGACACCCGGGACCGCGGCGTGCGCGTCGATAGTCGCCGCCGCCACCGGGGTTCCGGGAGCGAGGCCCATCCAGGCCGCCACCGCCGGGCACAGCCCTCCGACGCGCGTGCCGGGCGGAACGATCTCCCCGGCCAGTTTGGTGTCGTTGAGGCCGTCGAGACGCGGGTCGAGCGCACACAAGAACTCGTTGTCGGGATAGCCGAACTCACGCTGCCACAGTCCCTTGTAACCGGCCGCACACGCATTACGCCGCAGGACGCCGGTCATCTGCCAGACGATCCAGTCGCCCGCCTCGACGATGCGGGCGGCGGCGGCAAACACCTCCGGCGCATCGTTCAAGATCTCGAGCGTCTTGCTGTGGTACCACTCCGAGGACACGACGCCGCCGTACCGCGGCAGCCACGGCTCGTTGCGCATCCTCGCCACCTCGCAGATACGGTTCGCCTCCGGCTGTGCGGCGTGGTGCTTCCACAACTTCACCCACGCATGCGGATTTCCGCGCCACTGCGGAAGCTCGCACAGCGGCCGTCCGTCGCTGTCCGTAGGCAGGATCGTACACGACGTGAAGTCAACGCCGATGCCGACTATGTCTTCCGCACGCACTCCCGCCTGCTTCACCGCCTCCGGCACCGCCCGCCGCAGCGTCTCCAGGTAATCGTGCGGGTTTTGCAAGGCCCAGTCAGGCTCCAGCCGGATCGAGGTCCCGGGCAGTCGCGCGGCGACCGTCCCGTCGGCGTAGCCGTGTACGGCACTCCCGAGCACACGGCCCGAGGTCGCCTCGACGACGAGGGCGCGGCCCGACTCGGTCCCAAAGTCAATTCCGATTGCGCACTTCGGCATCGCCGCGGACCGCCGTTAGAGGGTCCCGCAGAACGCCACCGTGACGCCCAACTCGCCCAGTGCCGCCGCCTTGGCGAACAGGGCACGACGCGCCGCGGCTCTCGTCGGCGCGTAGGCCACCTGAACGTGGTTCGCCTTGTGTCGCGCCATGAACTGATCCCGCGAGATGCCGCGGAGAACAAGATGCATCATCGGCCACTGCGGAGTGGTCTGCTGCCAGTTGTCTTCCGCCACCTCGGGCGGCACCGTCACCGACTCGCCAAGGCCTATGTCGCAATGCAATCTCCCTCTGGCGACGAACACTCGGCTCCACACCACCCAGCCCGGCTTGCTGAGCCCCTTGATCGTACTGCCGCCGAGCGGAAAATACATCGGCGGTTGGCGCTCGCCACGAGCGCCCCCGTATCCGCCAACGAGATGCGCCGGTGGAACCGCCCCGGAGATCTCCAGGATCCAGACGAAGCGGTTGCCAATCCATCGCCCCCAGCGCACGTCGTGCAAGGTCGTCTCGGGAGAGAGCCCGAGCCGGGTCCAAAGACGATTGGTAAGCAGCGCATCGACGCCGGCGCACTCGTCGACCTCGTTGAAGTGCGGCAGCGCCTGCCCGGCAAACAGCTCGGTCTTGCCGGCCTCGTCGAACACCGGCGGGCGTTCGACGTTATTGAGCAGGCCCTCGACCAGATCCGAGGCCGGGGTCAGGTCCTTGAGCCCTTGCTGATACTGAATGCCGATGGTGTCGCAGCCGTACTCGGCGGCAAGGCGCACCGCAGCAATGTACATCTTGCACTGGGCGAGCACCTGCGCCTCGGTCAGCTCGGTGGCGTCGTCGGTGCCGTAGGCGAAGGTCATGCCGTGCGCGCCCAGCCAATCGCCAACGGCACGTGCCTCGCGGTCGGCCACCGTGCGCATGCGAGCGAACAGGGCCGACTGGCTGAGGCGCTCTTTGTGGATGCCAAGAGGATGCAACAGTTCGTCCGGAACGACGGCGTTGTACATGCCCATACAGCCCTCGTCGAAGATGCCCATGATCGACTTGTGCGCACGAAAGGCTATGGCCAGAGCAACGCCGAGGCGTGCGGCGCCCCCCGGAATCGTCACGTCCGCAAAGGCGCGAACATGGGATGCGTCGTGGACGATCCTGCCGGTCTTCAGCCACTTGCGCAGACCTGTCGTGAAGAACGCATCGTCGAAGGTCTCGCTCCAGAGGGTCGAGTACTTCACCCCCGCCTTGGTCAGCGAGCCGTTGAGGTTCAGCATGCCGACCAGTCCGGGCCACTGCCCGCTCCAGTTCGCCACCGTCAGGATGGGGCCGCGGTGGGTCAGCAGGCCGGGCAGGACGTGATGCGTGTACTGCCACACGGCTTCGGCGACGATCAGGGGCGCCGCCGGGGGAATCGCGCGGAAGGCCTCGATGCCGCGCCGCTGGGAGTCGAGAAAGCCGTGGCGCTGCACCGGGTCGTACCCGTGCGCGCGAACCACGCCCACGCCCTCGCGTGCGAGGGCGCCGCGGAGCTGTTCCTCCATGGCGGCCTGAGCGGGCCAGCAGTTCCGGTTCGCCGACAGCCTGAGGTCGCCGCTGGCAACGAGATAGACGTTCCTCATGAGAACTCCTCTGTCCCGGTTCGCCCGGCAGCTCGACCGGTCCGTTCGGACGCTTCGTGTTAGGGTGCGAAGAAGCGACCTGTCAAGCCGCAACCAGGAAGGAAGAAACCTGCCCGTCGCACGGAGATGACTTCGCGGCGGCAGCGGATGTCGTCGACGGCGAACGCCGGGGGGCCGGCCGACGGCCTTGACGGCGCGGTTGACACGGGTTTCAACGTCGTCGACAACATTACTCTGGCTTTTCCATCGACGATCCATGCTCAAGGAGGACGACACATGGCGACGATCGATTTCGGCGGGGTGACCGAAGAGGTGATCACCCGCGAGGAGTTCCCACTCAGCCGGGCGCGAGAGGTCTTAAAGAACGAAACCATCGCCGTCATCGGTTACGGCGTACAGGGGCCCGCTCAGGCTCTCAACATGCGCGATAACGGCTTCAACGTCATCGTCGGTCAATCGAAGCAGTACCCGAAGGACTGGGACCGGGCGGCGGCCGACGGCTGGGAACCCGGCAAGGCCCTATTCGACATCGAAGATGCCGCCAGACGTGGCACCGTCGTACAAATGCTGGTCTCCGACGCCGCTCAGAAAGCCATCTGGCCGAACATCAAGCAGTGCCTGAAGGCGGGGGACGCGCTGTATTTCTCGCACGGTTTCTCGATCGTTTACAAGGATCAGACCGGCGTCGTGCCGCCGCCGGGCGTCGACGTCGTGCTGGTCGCGCCCAAGGGCTCAGGCACCTCGGTCCGGCGGAACTTCCTGAGCGGCGCCGGCATCAACTCGAGCTTCGCCGTCGAACAGGACGCCACGGGCAAGGCACGCGAGCGGTGCATCGCTCTCGGTATAGCCATCGGCTCGGGTTACCTGTTCCCAACTACCTTCCAGAAGGAAGTGTTCAGCGATCTGACCGGCGAACGTGGAGTCTTGATGGGTGCGCTGGCCGGCATCATGGACGCGCAATACGAGGTGCTACGGGCCAACGGCCACAGTCCGAGCGAGGCCTTCAACGAAACCGTCGAGGAGCTCACCGAGAGCCTGATCCGTCTCGTGGGCGAGCGGGGCATGGACTGGATGTACGCCAACTGCTCGGCGACGGCACAGCGTGGGGCCCTGGACTGGCGACCGCGTTTCCGCGACGCCGTGCGTCCGGTGTTCAAGGAGCTCTACGAGCGCGTTGCCTCCGGCAAGGAGACCGCACGCGTACTGAGCGCATGCGGCGCCCCGAACTACCAGGAAGAGCTGACCAGGGAACTGAACGAACTCGGCAACTCGGAAATGTGGCGTGCCGGCAAAGCCACCCGCGCGCTGCGACCCAAGGAGGCGGCTCGCCAGATCGGCGCCGACACCAAGGGCGTCGCGGGACGCGACTCAAACTGAACTCGGAGCGCCGGACGCGCTGGAATCGCACCCTGACGGGAATCCTCGCGCGTCCGGTACTCAATCCCCGCCCGTGTATCGGAGAAGCGTCGTCCACAGCACCGACAGCCCGTCGCCACTGTGCGCCGAGCAGACAATCACCGGGGTGCTTTCACCGACCGCCGCCACGAGTAACCGTCCTCGCTGGCGGCGATGTCCAAGCGCCAGCTTGTCCGCCTTCGTGGCGACGATCACCGCCGGCAACCGTTGCGCACGCAGGTAGTCGAGAAGTTGCTCGTCGTCGGCTTCGAGGCCACGGCGCAGATCGACGAGAACGACGACAACCCGCAGAGCCCGCCGCGCGGAGAGGTACCCTTCGACGAGATGCTTCCAACTGTCGCGCACGGCAACCGGCACGCGGGCGAAACCGTATCCGGGCAGATCAGCGAACACGACGCGGTCGTCGACGAGGAAGAAGTTGATCTGCTGGGTCCGACCGGGAGTCTTGCTGACCCGAGCCAGTCCGCGCCGGCCGACCAGGCGATTCAACAACGACGACTTACCGACGTTGGAGCGACCGGCGAAGGCGATCTCCGGATACCTCCAGACCGGCAATCGGGCCGCCTCGGCGCTACCGGCAAGAAAGCTGGCGTTATGCGTGTGCACGACGGTGCCGCGCCGGCGGCCGGCGTTGGTCAGTCGGAAACGCTGTAACTCGCGCCGTTGAAGAGTACGGACTCTTCGCCGCGGAGCATCGCCGGCGTGACGACGTACGTACCGCCGATCGACGGGCTCCACGTCGCTATCGCCGCACCCTCGTTACCGATCGTAACCAGATAGACGAGGCATCCGGTGAGCCCACCGATGGCGGCGTAAACCACTTTGGCGGGCATGTAGAAAACGTTCGCCAGGACCGCCAACGACCCGTACGCTGCGTCCGTGCCGAAGTCCTCCTGTGCCCGTGCCATCTGCGCCAGGCAGCACACCGCGACAACCAGCACCGTTACCCGTTTCCACATCACGCAATCCCTCCCATCCTCATTCGGTTCGCACAATCGAGTCTCCCGAAAGCTGCGCCAGCAGGTGCGACAGGGCGCGGTCGAGGTACTCGCGATCCTTGGACTCCAGCGTTACCCGCACCCGGTACTCGGGGTTGTTGATCTGCGGATACGAGCCCAGCAACAGATCGGGAAAAGCATCGAGCGTCGCGTTAAGGAAGGGCGCAAGCACGCTCTCCATTGCCCGGCTGTACACCACGCGCATGAAATACGGATCGACGGCGAAGCGCGACTTCAACGCGTCGACCTTGGCGCGGAAAATCTCCGGAATGCCCGGCAGGACGTAGAGGTTACGGATGGCGACCGTCGGGTAGTCGGATTCCCCGGCAAAGACCAGCTCGGCACCTTCTGGAACTTCGGCCATCTTGAGACGGGCTTCGGTCATCACGCCGCTGGACCATGCCCGGATTTTCTCCTCCAGGATCGGATGCCGCACCACGCCGCACCCGAGACCGAGGGCGATACCGGCGATCGTAACGTCGTCGTGGGTCGGCCCGACGCCTCCCGAAGTAAACACGACATCGAACGCGGGCTGATACTCGCGCACGGCCGCGGCGATAGTCTCGATTTCGTCGGGGATCACCAGAATACGCCGGAGCGCCACGCCGACGGCACGCAAAGCTTGCGCGAGAAAGGCAGCGTTCGTATCCGCCACTTTTCCCGACAGAATCTCGTTCCCGACAACGATGACGGCAGCGGTACGATCGCGCATCAGGCTTGCCGGGCGCAGCCCGGATGCAGCCGCCGGGCGGCGCAAGACGGGGGACACTGCATCGACGCTTCAGATCGAAATGGCATCCTTGCGGAACTCACTCGCCCCGATCTTGATGTTCACCAGCGCCGGCTTGCCGGCGTTCAGCGCTCGTTCCATGGCGGGGCGGATATCCTCGGGGCGTTCGACGTACTCGCCGTGGCCCCCTAGCGCCTCGACGACGCGATCGTAGCGCGTATGGTTCAGGGCGGTCGCCACGGCACGCTCGGCGCCGTACAACTGCACCTGGCCGCGACGGATTTGCGTCCAGCCGGCGTCGTTACCGATCACCCCCACCACGTTGATCTTTTGCCGTACCATGGCCTCGAATTCGAGGCCGTGCAGGCCGAAGGAACCGTCACCGTAAACGATGACCACGGGGCTGCCGGGTTTCGCCAGTTTGGCGGCCATCGCATAACCCGGACCCACGCCCAGCGTGCCGAGCGGGCCCGGGTCGAGCCAGTGTCCCTGGTGATGGATGGGAATGACCGACGCGGCGGTGGCGACGAAATCGCCGCCGTCGCCCACGACTATGGCATCGGGCGCCAGGCTGTCGGCGATCTCCTTGCAAGCCCGCAGGGGATTGATCGGCACGGCGCCGGAAGTCAACTCGGGCGCCATCCGTTCCGACTTCTCGCGTTCGCGGGCGCGCATGGCGTCGAGCCACGGCCTGACCATGGCAGCGCCGTACCCCGACGCTTTGGCGGCGCCGGTCAGCTGTTCCATGACGATGCCGGTATCGCCAACGATGCCGACGTCGATCACCCGATTGCGACCGATCTCGGCACCGTCGAGATCCACCTGGACGATTGCGGCGCCGGCGTTGAAGTGCGACTCCCGTCCGTAACCGAGGCGGAAGTCGAGGGGTGTTCCGAAGATCAGAACGACGTCGGCCTGCCGCAGCGCGTCCTTGCGCGTGTGCGAGAAGAAGTAGGGATTGTCGGGCGGCAGCGAGCCGCGCCCGAGGCCATTGACATAGATCGGCATGCCGAACGTGGCCACGAATGTCGGATACGCGTCGCGGCGTTTGGACCAGCGCAACTGGCTGCCGACAAGGGCCACGGGCCGTTCCGCCTTTGCGAGCAGCGCCACCGCTTTGTCGATGTAGTGCGGATCGCCGGCTATACCGGCTTCGGTGCGGTAGCCGCGCGGAAACGTCACTCGTTCCTCGTCGTACATGTTGAAGAGCTGATCGATCGGCATTTCGAGATAAACCGGCCCCGGGAGTCCGGTCGTGGCGATACGGAAAGCCATACTCACGTACTCGGCCAGGCGTCGTCCTTCGGGGACCGATACCGACCACTTGGTGATCGGGCGCATGAGCTCGACATGGTTCATGTCCTGCAACGAGCCCATATCGGCAAACGGGCGTGGGCCCTGGCCACCGAAGATCAGCATGGGAATATTGGCTCGATGGGCGCTGGCAACGCCGGTGACCGCGTCGGTCAATCCGGGGCCCGCGGTTACGATGGCCACGCCGGGCTGCCCGGTGACGCGGGCCCAGCCGTCGGCGGCATGCGCCGCGGTCTGCTCGTGACGCACATCGACCACGCCGATGCCTTCGTCGACGCAGCCATCGTAAATCGGCATGACGTGACCGCCACAGAGGGTGAAGACGAACGGAACGTTCTCCGCTCTGAGCGCCTTCGCCACGATCCGCCCGCCATGGATGTCTGCCATTGTTCGTCCCGTTTCGCCGAGAAGTCGCCGGACTATACCGTCGCCCTCCGGGAGCCGCAAGGCAGGTGCCGGCCGCGCGGCGGGGTTCAACGAATGATGTCGACGACCGCGTCCTCGAGGCCCTCGACCTCGGCGAGCAGGTAGGCTTTGAGGCGCCGCTTGAGGCGTTCTTCTATCTGCCGGATCCGTTCCCGGCTGACCCCGAAGCGATCGCCGAGGTCCTGCAGCGTTTGCGGCTCTTCGGCGATCATGCGCTCGAAGAAGATTATGCGGTCCTTGCCTTCGAGACGCGCGCCGAACTCCTGGATCTTGCGGGCGACGATCTCGCGGGATTCGGCGCCGCCGACCAGTTCCTCGGCGGTGGCCTCGGAGCTGGGCAGGAAATCAAGCAATGTGGCTTCATCGTTGTCGCCGACGGTCGCATCGACGGAGACGTCGCGCCCCCCGAGGCGCTGCTCCATTTCGATCACTTCCGATTCCTTGACGTCGAGGCGTTGCGCCAGCAGCTTGGGCTCGGCGCTGAAGCCTTCAGCCTCGAGGCGGTCTTTCTCCTTCTGGAGGTTGAAGAACAGCTTCCGCTGCGCCTGAGTGGTGCCGATCTTCACAAGGCGCCAATTGTTCATCACGTAGCGGATGATGTAGGCGCGAATCCACCAGACGGCGTACGATGGAAAGCGAACGCCACGGTAGGGATCGTAGTTCTTGACTGCCTCCATCAGACCGATATTGCCCTCTTGAACGAGGTCGAGGATGTTCCGGAACGAGCGCTGATATTCCCTGGCCACCATCACCACGAGGCGCAGGTTGGCGGTGACGAGCTGGTAGGCCGCGTCGATGTCCTGCTTCTCCTTGTAACGGACGGCGAGTTCGTGTTCCTCCTCGCGAGAGAGCAGCGGGTACTTGCGGATTTCGCTGAGGTAGCGCTGCAGGGAATCGAAGGGGACGAGAGCGCCCTCGCCCGGCTCCTCTTCCGTGGCGTCCAGCTTCGGGAGGACGGCCGGTTCTTCCACCTCCGCCGGCTCGAGCACCTCGACGTCGTCGGGCGAGGCGGTCGATGCGGCGGCGGTTTCGGAGACGACCTCGTCCGCAATCCCGTCCTCGGAGTCGGCGGCGATATCGTCACCGTCGGACACGTCGGGAGCAAGGGGCTTCACGGCGCCACCCTAGCATGCGCGAATACCCCCGACCAACTCGGCCGAGTTACAGTCGTCCCTGTCGGTGCCGAAGCTCGGCGACCAGAGCGTCGAGGACCTCCTCGAACTGCCGCTGCATTGCGCGAATGGTCTCGCGCATGTGAAGGATGACCTCGGCACCGGCGAGGTTAACGTCCAGCTCCCGGACCAGGGTGCACGCCACGCGAACGCGTTCGGCGTCTTCGGGGGACAAGATGCGCTCACCCTCGGGCGTACGTTCGATATGGATGAGATCCTCGGCCTCGAGCGCATCGAGGAAAGCGGCATCGACGGCCATCTCCACAACCAGGTCGGCGATTCGCACATGAGCGCTGGCAATCACGGCATATCTCCTCGATTCATCGAACCGAACCGCTCCTCCGCGATGCGACCATCGCTAGAGGCGAAGACCTTCGCGCACGTTGGCGCCATAAGCGGCATCGAGTGTTCGAACCGCCTCCTCCTGAGTTGCATTCAACGGATGCGGCACCCGCACCATCACCCTGATGTACAGGTCCCCGCGGGGAGCGTCCTTCAGCCCCGGAACTCCGTGCCCCCTGATCCGCAGCAATCGGCCGCTCTGACTGCCCGGGGGTACCTTGACCCGCACCTCGCCGTCAGGGGTCGGAACCTGAATGGTCGCGCCAAGGGCAGCCTCCGCAAGCGTAACCGGCACATCCAGATACAGGTCCTGCCCCCGGCGTTCGAGCACCGGGTGAGGACGTACGCGTATGACAATGTAAAGATCGCCGGGAGGACCGCCATGTCTCCCGGGGGCGCCTTTGCCGGCGATGCGGACTCGCGACCCGTTATCGACGCCGGCCGGGATGCGTACGCGCAGTTGTTCCCGGCGTACCGTCTCGCCGCTGCCGCCGCAGCTCGGACACGGCCGAGTCGCCGTCCGCCCGGCGCCGCCGCAGCGTGCGCACGTGCGGAGCAGAGTCATGGGCCCGCGCGCGGCCTGCACCTGGCCTTTGCCGTGGCACTCGGGGCAGGTGGTTTCGCTACTGCGTTCGCTTCCCGAGCCGTCGCACGCCGAGCATGCCTCGTGCCGATCGATCCCAAAGGTAGTAGTCGTCCCGCGAATCGCGTCGAGAAGGTCGATCTCGAATGGAGACTCCGCGTCCGCTCCCGGCTGAGGACCCGGCCGAGCCTCTGCTCCTAAGATGTCCCCAAAGATATCGTCGAAACTGGCGTAGCGTCCGAAACCGCCGGCTCCGGGCCCACCCGCGCCGAAAGCGCCACCCGCATAAGCACGTTCGGCGCGTTCGCGAGCCTCGCGAGCCATGGCCGCGTCGAAGCCCGCCTGCAGACCCTGCATTCCGAATTCGTCGTACTGCTTGCGCTTCTGGGGATCCGAGAGGGCATCGTAGGCGACCGATATTTCCTTGAACCGTTCTTCGGCCTCTTTGTTGCCGGGATTGACGTCGGGGTGATACCGCCGCGCCAGCTTGCGATACGCCCGCTTGATCTCGTCCGCGGTCGCGCTGCGGCTGACGCCGAGGACGGAGTAAAGGTCCTTCTCGTCCATACGCTGGGTGTGCCGGCCGCGATCGGTGGAGACGGGGCCCTACCGCCCTGGGCGCCGGCAGAGCCGCGTCGGGAGCGTCACTGTGGGCGAGGTCGGTTATTCCTCCGCCGGGTAGCGAAGCGTCACCTTGCCGCCGCCGATCTCCCGCAGGGCGGTAACGACTTCCTTGTTGTCGCTCTCGACCTGTGGGCGGGCGCCCTTGAGGAGTTGTTTGGCCCGTCGGGCGCCCAGCAGGACGAGTTCGAAGCGGTTTGAAACGTGTTGCAAGCAGTCCTCAACGGTGATGCGCGCCATGCGTTCTCCCCTGATATTCCGCCGCGATGTTCACCACCTATAAACAAATCGCCGACCGAGCGAAAGGGCGCGGGCCGGTTCACCGGGCCGAACGCGGCAGGCGAGTTGACAGGTTCCGGAGAGGTTCCTAGGGTGCGTGCCGGCAGCATGGAAATGGTCAGACAGCTCGGGTCGGCGTTAACCGGCTCGGCGCCCGGCGACGACGGCAGCTCGGCACTCGCCGCTGCTTACTGGACCTGTCTCCTTCGGGCAGACCGTTTGCGCGCCGACGCTCGGCGGGCGCCGGCGCCGGGCAGCCGAGAGGAGCTGTTAGCTCTAGCAGGAGCCGAAACGGAACTCGCAGAACGGCTGCGGGAATCTGTCGGCGGGATCGCGAGCGCGTCGCCGCCGGCGGCGCCGGAGCACTTCCCGCCGGGCCGTAATCACTGGGCAAGGTTGGTTAATCACCTCGAAGCTCACCGGGCTGCGGCGCATCGCTATCGGGAGATGGCGACGCGGCTGACCGAACGGTCTCCCGCGAAGGCCGCCATCTTCGAGCGGCTCGGCGGCGCGCAAGCGGGCATTTGCCGCCGGCTTCGAAGCCTCATCGCCCGGGCCGATCCACAGGCAATCGACTGAGAAACGCGCAGGACAAGCGTGCACCGGTGGACAGGCAAGCATGGTGGCCGAGCCCGCAACCATAGACGACATCCGGCACCGCTTGAGTCAGCATCGCCCGGTCGTGGTCGACGACCCCGAATCGTCGAGGGCTGCCGTAGCGCTGGTGCTGCGCGAAGGGTCGGTGGGCGTAGAGTTCATTGCGATCCACAGGGCGCATCGGCATGGCGACCCGTGGTCGGGCCACATGGCGCTTCCGGGCGGCCGTCAGCATCGCACTGACGGGGACCTTGTGGCCACCGCGGCGCGCGAAACCAGGGAGGAGGTCGGTGTCGATCTGAAGCAGGACGCGAGCGTCATTGGCACCCTCGACGATCTCCGTGCCGTGGGCAGGCGAGTGGTCCTGGATCTCGTCATCCGGCCCATCGTGTATGCGGTCTCGGCGGAGATCAGACTGGTGCCGTCTCCGATCGAAGTTCAGAGCGCCTTCTGGATTCCGCTGGCGTCGCTGCGGCGCCCCGAGGCGCATGGCACTTATCGGCCCTATGGGCCGGACACGGACTACCCCGCCTTCCTGTACCGGGGGCACACTATCTGGGGGCTCACGCATCGCATCCTGTGGAACTTCTTCGAGGTCATGGACCTAAGCGACGCGCCGGTACGCGGCGGCGGGGCTCCCGGGTCGCGTTGACTCCGGAGTGGGCTTCCCATAGCTTGCGGCTTTCCGATGCTCATCACCCTGCTCCCGCAACGACGACAGTTGGAGATCTCCGGGCGCCACCGTGTGGCCGAGGTGTTGCGTCAACTCAACCTGCTACCGGGCACGGTGATGGTGATCCGAGGGGACGAGCTGTTGACCGATCGGGCGATCGTCGAGGCCGAGGACTCGATCGAGATTCGCAACGTCATCTCGGGCGGGTAATGGGCCGGGCCGGGACTATCCGCAGGCGTCACAGGCGATGAAATGCAAGCGCTGTAAGGCAGCGGCGGAGGTTCATGTCCGCCAGCACAGTTCCGCGTTCTGCCGCGCCTGCTTCGTCGTGTACTTCCAGCGTCAGGTCGAGCGTGCCATCCACAAACAGCACATGTTCTCCGCCGACGAAGAAGTCATGGTCGCGGTGTCGGGAGGAAAGGACAGCCTTGCACTCTGGGACGTATTGCAGGTGTTGGGCTACCGCACGGTGGGACTGCACCTCGCGTTGGGGATCGGCGGATACTCGACGGCCTCGACGACGCGGACCGAGGCTTTTGCAACCGAACGCGGTCTCCCGCTAGTCGTCGTTCACCTCGAAGAGGAGGGTTGCGCGATCCCCCAACTGGCGGGATTCACCAATCGGCCGGCGTGTGCCGCCTGCGGCATCGCGAAGCGGTACTACTTCGATAAGCTGGCGTTCGAACGCGGCGTCTCGGTGCTGGCGACGGGTCACAACCTCGACGACGAGGCCGCGCGTCTTCTCGGCAACGTGCTGCGATGGCAGGTAGACCACCTTGCCAAGCAACACCCTGTCCTCCTACCGACGCACAAACGCTTCGTACGCAAGGTGAAGCCGCTGTTTCGTCTGAGCGAGTACGAAACCGCCGCCTACGCGTTCGTGCGTAAGATCGACTACGAAGTCGACGAGTGCCCGAACAGCTCGGGAGCGACCCAGTTGGTATACAAAGATGCCCTGAACCGCATCGAGGCGGTAATGCCGGGCACCAAGCAGAATTTCCTGCAGGATTTTCTCCGTCTGGGCTACCCGGTTTTCGCGCGGTCGGTGGACAGCCCGCCCAACTCCTGTTCGCAGTGCGGCATGCCGGCCTTCGCCGAGGTGTGTTCGTTCTGCAGTCTGCGGCGAGAGGTGGACAGCAAGCGGGCACGGCGCGCGACGGCTCGGCGCACCTGACCCCGGTCACGCAGGAAGAACCCATGGATGTGGCGGACCAGTCTCTGCTGCGTGCCGGCGATGCGGTGGTTTTGATCGACCGCAAGGAGCGCGAGTACCTGCGGGTACTGCGCCCGGGCACCCGTATCCATCTGCGCAGCGGCAACATCGAGACCGATGCCCTCATCGGCGAGCCTGAGGGTCGGGTGATCTACAATTCGGGTAGGGAGGCGTTTCTGGTCCTGCGACCGACGTTTGCGCAGTTGATCCCCAATCTGCCGCGGCAGGCGCAGGTGATCTATCCGAAGGACATTGGGCCGATCCTGCTCTGGGGCGATATTTACCCGGGGGCGACGGTCATCGAGGTCGGGGCCGGCCCCGGGGCTCTGACGATGGCCCTGTTGCGCGCCGTCGGCACGGGCGGACGGGTCGTCACCTACGAGATCCGGGAGGACTTCGTCGACATGGCGAGGGGCAACGTGAGGCGGTTCCTGGGCGAGACTCCCAACTGGACCGTCAAGCACGCGGATGCGCGGCTCGGTTTCGAGGAAAGCGGCGTCGACCGCCTCACGTGCGACATGCCGGAACCGTGGACAGTACTTGCGCCGGCGGCAGAAGCGTTACGACCGGGCGGCGCCATCGTCGGCTACGTGCCCACGGTGTTGCAGGTGAAGCATTTCGTAGACGCCCTCAGGAGCCACGGGGCGTTCGCCGGCGTTCAGGTCTTCGAAGCGATGCAGCGCTTCTGGCATGTTCAGGGCCAGAGCGTACGGCCGGATCACCGGATGGTCGCGCACACCGGCTTTGTCATCGTAGCGCGGCGGGTGGTCGAGCGGGGATTCGCGTTGACTCATGATGCACCGTGTAGTAGCGACGAAATATCACCCGATTTCGATCCCCATGACGAAAGATGAAATCCGTCACAAGGTGCGCACCCGTCTCCACCTGACCGGGGCAGCGCGTTTCCCCCTGTTGCAGGGCTACGTGCCGAACTTCGCCGGCGCGGAGCGGGCGGCCCGTCTGGTGTGCGAATTGCCGATGTGGCGGCGGGCGAAGGTGGTCAAGGTCGATGCGGACGCGCCTTTGCTGGCGCTGCGGCGGGCGGCACTTTACGAGGGTAAGATTGTCTACGTCGGTATTCCGCGCCTCCGCGGGGAGCGCTGTTTCGTCGAGCTCGACGCCGACCGCCTGGGTAGCCGGCTGACCCGTGCGCTTAGCGTGCGTGGCGCACTGCAACACGGACGTCTCGTAGCGCCCCCGGAACTGCGTCCAGTGGACTTGATTGTCTGCGGTTCCGTCGCGGTCACGCGCCAGGGCGCCCGCGTCGGTCGTGGCGGCGGCTTCTCCGATCTGGAGTACGCCCTCCTGCGCATGGAGGGAAAGATCCGAGAGTACACGCCGATCCTTACGACGGTTCATCCGGTGCAAATACTCGAGGAAAGATTGCCGATGCGAGGGCACGACATCCCCATCGACTTCGTCGTTACGCCCGACCAGGTCATTGCCGCTCCCAGCCTGCACCCGCGGCCCCGCGGGGTAATCTGGGAGATCCTTCACGAGGAGCAGATCCAGGCGATCCCGGCCTTACGGAAGGGTCGACGGGCTCAACTCAGCGCCCAGAGCCCTCGACGGCTGTAGCTCCCGGGTGAGGACGTGCGGTGGCCCGGCAACGGCGCCACTTGCCTTCGCGCCTCGCCTTCGGTAAGTCCCTCGGCACACGGGCCCGCCGATCCTGCCGTACCCGGCAAGCGTGACGGTCGCGTTGGAACGGGCTGCGATCTTCGAAGGGAGCAATCCACGATGTCGACCGCCAAACCGCAGAGTGCCCACGAAAGCGCAGTGGGAACAATCATCGGCTGGGGATTGCTCGGCCTCTTCGCCCTCGGTTTTGCCTGGCACGTGGGTGCCCCTTTGATTCTCGGCGAGCGATGGGCAGACAAGCAAAACAACGCAATTCAGCTAGTACGCGACTTCAAGCCCGCCGGCGCACCGGCATCCCTTTACGACATGCTTCGGGATTACCAGTTAAAGGCCAAGGAGCGGGACATCTTCATCGGGGAGATGAGCTGGAGCGCTATTCAACGTGACGGGCCGGAATATGAAGTGACCTTGCTCTGGACCGAGGGGCAGGCCAAGAAGGTCGCGCTTTGGCGCGTCAACCTCGAGAACAAGGACGTACGGCCACAGGGAAACGAAGCCGGCGGTTTGCCGCAGCGTCTGGCCGCCGGTCCCCAACCGCCAGCGTCCTGAGAAGCAGCGTCAGACTCCCGTTCATGCCAGCCCGCCATCCGCGGGCGTACGTTGCGTGCGCCGTGGCCGCAGAGCGTTCATCTGCCTGGATACCCGGCGGGCGTGCGCAGCAATGCGACTTTCTGGACACAGAGCGGTGAAGAGCCGGGCAGCAAGCAAAGTTACCACGATATCGTCGATCCTCCCCCATGCTGCGCGTCCGTCCGGCATCAGGTCCAATACGGCTACCCCGTAGATTACCGCAAAGACCAGCGGCAGACGCGCCAGGGCAGGCACCCGTCGGTCGATCAACAGCCGCACGTTCACTGCTATGCCGAGCAGGGCAGCGTGTCGCGCCGCTTGGAACCCGTTCCGGTACCATGTTCGCAGCAGCGCAAGGTCAGCCAGAGGAGCAACCAGGATGAGCGCGACAAACGCCAGCCCGCGCAACGCCCAATCCGCCCACCGGTTGGCGGCCGCACCCACCGTCTTGCCAAGACGCCGCAGACCCCTTCTGAGCGATCGTAGTAGCCGCAACGTCCCGACACTCAGGTTCTCTTCCACGGGAGGCGGCTCGCCCGGCACTTCCCATTGTGCCTGCCACAGCATCCCGCTTCCCCAGGCCTCCGGCCACCCCTTGCCGCATCGCCGTGCCCCGCACGCGCCATCCGGAAACACCATCGGCCGCCCCGACGCGACCCCGCCTGCGCTCGCGCGGAGGGCCACCGCACCCTCTGCAACGGACGTCAGGACCAGCACGACAACTAGCGTCCAGGTTCTCCGTGCCGCACGCACCCCGCCTATGCGCCTCGTGCACGTGTTCATACTCTCCCGCAAATCACGTCACAAATGCCACGGTCGAGCGGTCTTTGTCGCACGCCTGCCAGTCCCACCCACCCGAGTCGCCACACCTGGGGGTGCCACTCTACTGGCACCTCGCTTGCTGTTTCCAACGACAGAACCCCTGTCGCCGGAACCACCGGTAGGGTGTCGATCGAAGGAGTGCTACTCATGCCCGACCAAATGAGTGAGTTCGTACGCGCCATCCGCCGCGAACTCAAAATGACACAGGAAGAGCTCGCGCATCAACTCGGCATCACCGTCGGCACGGTCAACCGTTGGGAAAACGGCCGTTTCCGGCCCAGCAAGCTGGCCCGTGCCATGATTCTCGACTTCGCGAAGAAGCACGGCTTAACCCCGGAGCGCCTACTGGCCAAGGACAACGGTACCGGCATCGCCTCCGCGATCTGACTCTGCAGGAAATCATCTCCGGCCCTCGGCACGCCGCCAACTGGCCGGCAATCCGCGCTTCGGGCCGTGCGTACTCCACCCAAAATCCTTTCTCTCGCCAGAAAGAACAAAGGGCCGGTGGCTTCCACCACCGACCCTTTGTTCAAATTCACCGCTGCGGTCGCACCGTACCGCCGCAGGTCCCCTGTTTGACCCTTCCCTAGTTCGAGGCGGCGTTGATTACAACGACGTCGAACTTGCCAGGGTTGCTCGACTGATAGTTCAGGTTGAACGCCGCCGAGCCCACCGCCGCCGGCGGAGCACCACCCGTCCGGCGACTCTCCTCGGCCACCGCCAGAATTCCGCGTCCGACGTTCAACTCGCTACCCATCACCGAACGAATGCGCGTCTGTCCCGCGAGCGTGCCCTGGACCGCCACGTTCCAGATCGAGGTGCGCTCGTTGCCGGGCCGCTGGTCTATGTTCGAAAGCTGCACCGACTTAAAGCAGTCGAACGGCGTGCTTGCCGAGAAACGTTGCTCGAATTCGTTGTAAACGAGGAACTGCACGCTCAGTACCGGCCGCGCCGCCCCGATGTCGTCCAGATTCTCCGAGCACGGCACCAGAGTTAGTTCCGTCGCCACGACCGGGCCCCCGGGCACCACCGGCGTCTCGTCGAACCGATGATTGAGAATCAGGTTCCGCGGGCAAGCCGCATACTCGCGCGTCGTACAGATGGACCCTACAGCGGGGGTTCCCGAATCGGGGCCAAGGCACATAGTCCGATCGTTTTGCGCCTGGCCATTTGTCGACACCGCTTGGATCCCGATTGCGTTGTACGTCCGAACGTCCACCAGCGACACGCCGGCCGCGCCGGGCGCCACCTCGTATATCGTCGCCTCGCCCTTGAGGTCGTTCGCATTGATCGGCGTGTTCGTCGTGTTCACCGCCGTCGTCCCGTCGACCTCGACACACTTCAACTCGCCGATGAAGTAATCCGTGGCCACTCCGGGCAGCGGCCCGCCCTCGGACCCTTTGTTAGGGACCGCCGGTGCCGTCCCGCCCTGCGTCACTGACCAACCCACCGGCTGCAACGGACTGAGCACGAAGGTAAAGTCGTCCTCGCTCCACTGCGGCGCACACGACCCGCCAGGCGTGCAATCCGAGCTGTCGCGGCACGCTTGCGACGTTCCGAAACGATTTAACCCGTTCGTACACTCGCTCGTCGCGTCCACGTAGAAACAGTGGATCACGCGCACTGCAGACCCGGTGTTGGTCAACTGAACCACGGTGTCCGAGGCGACACCGGTCTGAAATACATCATTAGGGTCCGAGATCACTTTCGCGAACACCACATAGCCCGCGGCCTGATCCGAGGCGACCGTCTGTGCCTCAATCCGTGTCGGCCCACCGGCCGCGACCAGCGCCAGAGCCACGATGCCAGCGCTCAGACTCGTAGCTACCCGCGTCGCCATCGCGCGTCTCCTTTCCCAACTGCGCCCTTGCAGCACATTCACGAGCGTACGCACTTCACTGCTCCTCGTTCGCTCAGAACGCCTCATGCACCTTAACCACGGCATCCGGTCGCGGTGCACTCAGGTCCATGTGCAGATTCACGGCCGCCGACCCGGCGTTTCCGATGCTGTCGACGTGGAAGCTCTCTGCCACGGCGACAAACGGGCCGCCGGAGGACGATGAGATCCGCACGGTTGCAAACTCGGTCGTCAGTGCGCCCTGGGGCAACAGGTCCGACCGCATAGCGGGGATATTTCCGATGTTGAAGCTCGCCCAGCAGTCGACCGTCGTCGAGCCGCTGAGTGACACCTCGAACTCGTCCGTAACATCGAAGTTTACTTGCAGCCGTGTAGGTATGCCGTTTAACAAGTCGAGGTTGCAAGGCAGGATCGTGAGGGTTGTGACGACGCTGCTCCGTCCGACGCTGCACGTGCCGCCGGCGCAGTCTACGTCCGCGTTGCACGGCGCCCCCGGGGTCGTCCCCCCGACACAGACCCCAGCGTTCCCGAGGTCTTCTATGACTCGGTCCGTATACCCGTCAGCGACGAAGTTCATCCGGACCGCCGTTGGACAGCGCGCGTATTCCGTACCATTCAGGTTAAGATCCGGCCCGACAATCGGGTCGGTTCCGTCAAATGCGATCGCATTATATTTGGAGTAGTCGCCACCGGCATCCGCGCCGATGGTCGCTTCGCCCTTGAGTGCGTTCCTCGCCACCGGATCCCCATCGTTCACCTCGTTACAAATCAAGGCACCGACAAACCCTACCGGCACGGGCGGTACGAGTCCGGGATCCAAGCCCGCATTCTCGCTACCGAACGGATCGAACGGATTAACCTGGCGCCCCGTACTCACGCGCCAGTGAGTGGGCTGTTGCTTGGTGAGCATGAGTTCGAAGTCGCTCACCGTCCACAGCGGTTGGCCGTTCGTTCCCGGCTGCGCATTCAGGTAATAGCACTTGACGTAGTTCGGGTTCGTCCCCGTGTTCGTTAACTGGATCACCGTATCCCGCTGGCCGTCTCTCACGACCTTCGGGAACATCAACAGGGATCCGGGACGCTCCGTTGCCACGTCGGCCCCCGCCATACCCGCAAGCAGGATGAGGCTACCCAGGGCTCCCGATATCCACGCGACCCGGATCCCACGGATCGTCCTCATGACTTTCCTCCTTTCACGATCGAGCACGTTCACCGATGCCCCAGGAAAGTCCCGGTTGCGTTACGGCAGCGTGATGACGTCCGCCGGCGTATTAACCGGGTCACCCTGCTGCTGCAGGCTGTACCCGGCCGACGGCCCCGTCGGCTGATCCGTCTGTAACGTCGCGACCCCGATGAGCCCGCGGCCCGTCGCCGCCGTGCCCACGCCACGAATACGCGTCTGACCGGCGATAGTCCCGGCGACAAACGCACTAAAGATCGACCGGGTCGGGCTGCGAGTATCGATCAGAGAAAGCTGGCTGTCGTAGAAACAGTCGATCAGTCGGCTGGTCGAGAAACGCTGCTCGTACTCGTTGAAAATAAGGAACTGCGCCGTCACGCGCCCCGGCGTCTGCGTGAGGAAGTTGTCCCCGCAGGGCACCAGAGTGAGGTTCGAAAGGACCGTCCCGGCGGGGGCGGTGGCGCCGGCCTGAGCTGGGTCGGTCGCAAAGTCAAAGAGGTGGTCCAGGATGAGGGTGGTTGTGCAGGCTGCGTAATTCGCCGTTGCCGACGGGCCACCAAGATTCAGGGTTTCGTTGGCGACGGCCACGCCCGTGGCTCGCACCCCAACCGCGTTGTACTTGGCAGCATCCGGTGCGCCATCCTCGACGATTGTAGGACTGGTGAGGATGGTCGCATGCCCGACCAAGGCATCGCGGTTGGCCGACTGATCGGGAACCGGAGGATTCGTATCAGGGTTGTACTGAATGCATTTCAGGGATCCGATGAAGGGATCTTCCGGCACCGGGGGAATCCCGCTCCCCAGGTTCGTCTGACCGAGCTGGCAGACGCCAGTGGGGAAGCCGCAATCGGAGTTCCTCGTGCACGGGCGGCCGGGGGGTGTTGTGCAAAGACCCGGCCCCTCGAGCGGAAAGTCACCCCGGCTCAGTCCGTCCGAGGCATACCACCCAAGCGGCTGGTTCTGCGTGATGTTGATTACGAAGTCGATCTCGCTCCACCCCGGCACGCACGGCGAAAAGCCCGCTTCGACGGGACAGTCGGCCGGCGTCTCGCAAACGAGCGACGGATTGTTCAAGCAGTGGCTGTTGGCGTTAACGTAGAAGCAGTACGCCTGCCGCTGAACGGACTTCGCGTTGGTCAACTGAACCAGGGTGTCCAGCGGGATGCCGTTGTTGAAACGGCCGAGCGTGTCCACCTTGATTCGCGGCCACACCAGAATCGACGCCGGCTTGTCGGCGGTGGTGAAGGCGCGCGCGGCCGGGACGACGGCGCCGAGCAGGGCAACCCCCGCGACCAGGCCGGCCAGCGCTCCCCGGAACGCAACCCGCGTGCTGTTCAACATTGCCGCTCTCCTTTCGTTCCTCTCTCTGGAAACCACACTTCCAACCCGTGTAGGGCTCAGCATACAATTAACCGACCCCACCCGTTACGGGTTGAGGGGTAGCTCGATGACATCGCCTACGCCCGCACGCGAGCCCTCGAGGGTCAGCTCGTACGCGGCAGTCGTCACGCTGACCGCCGGCTGGGTACGCACGTAGAACTCCTCGGCCACACCGAGAAGGCCCGTCCACGGACGACAGCCGAACGACACACTGGCACTTCCACTGGGACGCGCATTCGGGCAATCCGAGTCACTCCCACAAGGCAGGCCCCGATTGTCGCCGGTCAGGCAAATCGAGCTGCTCGGCGGCGTAATCCGCGTGTGCGCCAGCATCGTACCCAAGGTGCCCACCGAGAAGTTCAGGCTGATATCACTCAATTGGCGGTTCACAAAGCAATCGAACGTGAGGTCGGCGCTCAGGGGCTGCTCGTACTCGTTGTAGATCGTGAAGATCGCTCGCGATCGCGTCGGGATCTGTTGCTCGAACAGTTCAGTGCAGGGCACCAACGTCAACTCCGTACCGACCACTGCGCCCGTGAAAGGCTCCTGCGCACCTTCGGCAAAATGATTCATGCCGAGGCTCGCCGGACATAAGTTGTATTCCACGTTATTGAGGAGCAGGAGGTTGTCCGAAGCAACCGCTCGCGCGCTAACGCCCGTCGCGTTGTACTTGCTGATCTGCCCGTTAGCGAGGGTCTCGATGTAGGCTTCGCCCTTGAGCGAGTTCTGACCGCTCGGAGCGTCGAAGTCGTCGAGCACCTGAACGCACTTCAACTCGCCGATAAACGACGTTCCCACAGGCTTCACCGCCAGCGACCCCTGTCCGCCCGTGCCCGGCTGCAGGCCGGGGCAAATCAAGCCGCCGTTGAACGGGTCGACCGTGCAGGCGCAGGTAGCGTCCCCGGGCCGACACGGCTTGACGAAGTAATCCACGCTCCGGCCCGTCGACACCCGCCACTGCGTGGGCTGTTGCCCCGTCAATTGCAAGTCGAAATCGATTTCGGTCCACTGCGGAACGCAAAGCTCACCGGCCGGACACTGCCGGTCGAGAGTGCAGTCGGTTCCGATCGACTGGCTGCAGTAGCCCATCGCGTTCACGTAAAAGCAATGAGCCTGCGCCGGATAGTTGGAGGTGTTCGCGAGCTGGATGACGGTATCCCGCACCCCGTCCGAAACCACCTTGGGGAAAATAACGACAGAGCCCGACTGGTCGGTGAAGACGTCGGCTCGGGCTTGCCCGGCGCACAGCACCAGGGCAGCGAGCAGCACCCCACGGCCGACCAGCCAAGGATTCCGCTTTAACCCACGCATTGCCTGCCTCCTTTCGGCACAACCTGCATTCATGTCCAGCGTGAGGATCGCACACGACCCCCGCAAAATCGCGCCTCTTCGTATGCCTGATCGTTGCAATGCAGTCAAGAGGAAAAGCGCTATTTCCCTCACGCCACACCAGTTTGACCACTGTCCGCCGCATCGCATTTTGGCCATCAACCAGGCATCCGCACCGGCGCGCAACCCTGTCCATCCACGGCCCACGATCACCGCCCCCGCATCACGCGTGCCAAACCCATTGCACACGTCGAACTGTCGCCCAACGAAGCTGCGCCGCATCGCCCACCCCCATTTGCAGACGATTTGGCAACGCGCACGCCGAAAACCTGACGCCCGACGACTCCTCACGGTCATGCCCGGGATCAGGGTGTCGGCGTGTCCGTCGGGGTGGCCGTCAGCGGGGCGGTCGGCGTGTCGGTGGCGGCGGTGGTGGGAGTTTCTGTAGCCGGGGCCGTCGGCGTTTCCGAAGGTAGTGCGGTTGGAGTGTCGGTCGCCGTCATGGTCGGCGTTTCGGTCGCGACAGCGGGCGTCTCCGTGGCCGTCTCGGTCGGCGATGGTGTGGGCGAATCCGTCGCCGTCGCGGTGGGAGACGCGGTCGGGCTATCGGTCAGCGTTGGACTCGCCGACGGCGTTGCCGAGGGCGCGACCGTCGCCGTACCGGTTGGCGTCAACGTTGCCGTCGGGGTGGCACTTGGCGGCACTGACGGCGTTGCCGTGACCGTCGAGGTCCGCGTTGCGGTGCCGGTTGGGGTTATACTTGGCGTCATGGTCCGCGTCGGTGTACCGGTCGGTGTTATCGAGGGCGATGCGGATGGAGTCGCTGTCGGCATGGCCGTCGGTGTCGCGGTCGGCGCTCCCGTGGGAGTCAATGTCGGCGTCGCTGTCGGCGGTGCAGTCAACGTCGGCGTCGGCGTCTCGGTCGGCGTCGCGGAATCGCTCGGGGTTGGCGTCACCGTCGCGGTGCGGGTCCTCGTCGGCGTGACGGTGCGCGTCGGGGACGAGGTCGGTGTAAACGACGGCAGCGGCGTCCACACGCGGACGACAACCTGTGCGGTCGGGCCGGCGTTCGCACCGTAATCGAGCACTTGCAGGGTAAGAAGCGTGTCCCCCGGCGGGAAGCGCAGGGACGGCGAAACGATGTAGCAGAACTGCCGCATCGTCGGGTTTACGGGTGCAAACGGATCTACGCTGGCGAAGTTAGAGTTCCCGAAACGGTCTTTCGTACACGCCGACTCCGCCCCGGCCACGTATACGAATCTCGACCCCAGGTCTTGCATGGCGGTCGTGATCGCCGTTCCCGGTCCGAAATCCGGAGTCGGGAACGCCTCAATCCCGGTCAAAACTCCGGGAGTGGGGGGACAGCTTGCAGGCGTGCCGCTGCCCAGCGGCCGATTGGACAGCATTTGGAGGTCGGGACGCTCCTCGGTCGAGCACACCGACGGCAGGAAATCGCCTGCGGCTTGTCCGCTGCTACCCGCCACCGTCTCGACGACGAGAAGGAAACCCACCCCGTCGATCCATTCGTACAGGCGCCGTCCGTGTCCATCGAAAGCCGGCGTCGGGGTCGGGCTGCCCGCACAATAGCAAAGCCCCGTCGGCGAGTCGGGACATGCGAAGCAGCCATTGGCCGGGCCTGCCCCCGCCAATACCACCACCGGACCCGGCAACGCCGGCAGCGCAGTCGGCGTCGGCGTCGGGGTCCGAACCGGCGTCTGAGTTATCGTCCGCGTCGGGCTCCGTGACGGGCTCGCCGTCGGCACCGCGGTTCCGGTATTCGTCGGCGTCGGCGTCAGGATCGGCGTCACTGTCGGCGTCGCCGGCAGCGACGACATAGTCGGCGTGACCGTCGGCGTGCGCGTTCCGGTCGCCGTCGGCGAGAACGTCGGCGACGGCGTCGGCGTTGCGCTCGGGGTGGCAGTACCGGTCGGGCTGCGCGTCGGGGAGACGGTCACTGTCCGCGTCGGCGAGAAACTCGCCGTGGCAGTCGGCGTACTGACGGGCGAACTGGTCGGCGTCGAACTAGGCACCGAGGTCGCCGTGGCGCTAGCCGTAGCGGTAACCGTCGGGCTGAACGTAAGTGTCGGCACAGAGGTCGGCGTCTGACTCGGCGAAACCGTTGGGCTCAGACTCGGCGTGACACTCGACGTCGGAGTTGCCGTCCCCGTCGCGCTTGCAGTCGGCGTGGCAGAAACCGCAGGTGCGGCGCTGGCCGTAAGCGTCGGCGTCTGCAGGCCGGCGGTCGTCGGCGTGCCGGTCGCGGTTACCGCACGACTCGGCGTCCGGCTGGGGGTAATGCTCGGCGCCGAGGTCGGCAAGCCCGAGGGGCTGGGGGTCGCGGTCGCCGTGCGGGTTGCCGTCGGGGGCAACGGGCTGCGCGTCGGACTGGGCGACGACGGCGTCACGCTCGGGGTTCTCGTCCGCGTGAGTGTGACCGTGGCGCTGCGGCTCGGAGCGGCGCTACCGGTGGCTGTTGCGGTCACGCCCGGGGACGGACTCGGCGTCGGTGTCGGCACGCCGCCGGTCGGGGACGGGGACTGCAGGGGGCGCGCCAGAAGCATCGCCAGCGCCGGGAAATCCGCGGCCGTCACGCGACCGTCGAGGTTCGCATCGGCACCCGGACAGACGCTTTCGCCCATGAGCACGTCGACCAGCGCCGGCGGATCGAGCAGGTTGACGACCTGGTCGCAGTTCGCGTCGCCCGGCACTTGAGCATCCCCCATGCGGGCCGTTGCAGCGAGCACCACGATCCCGACCGGAATGGCGCGCCATACCGCCCCCCTCGCCGCGCTCCGCCGGTGGGAACGGAGACCATCGATCCCACCCTGCCGTCTCAGACTCCGCATGAGACTCACGGACTCACCCGCACGACGATCTGCACCGTCGGTCCGACGTTCGGGGTCGGCGACGCATCGCTCACGCGTACGGTGAGAACCGTATCTCCAGCCGGAAACTCGGAGGCACTATCGACCAGGTAGCAATACTGTCGAACGCCGGTTCGCGCGGGCGTCGGCGGCGGCGGAGACGACAGGAAGTTCCACTCCCCACTCCAATCGCGGGTGCAGGCCTCTCCGGCACTGGTGTGACCCGGGTCAAAGCGGGCGCCGAACTCCCGCAGCGCAAGCGTCACCATGTCAGAAGAGCCGAACTCGGGCGTCGGGAATGCCGGTATCCCGGGCGTGACACCGGTCGGCGGGCACTCCGGGTCCGGCCCGCCACCGAGGCGACTGTCGCTCTGAATCTGCAGGTCGGGCCGTGCCGGCCCCGGGGCACAAACCGCCGGCTCGCGGGCGCCGGGGAATGTACCGCTCGAACCCGGAATCGCCTCGACGACGATCATGAAGTCGCGTGAGTCGGACCGTCGGAACACGCGTCTTCCTAAGGCGTCGAACTCGGGCGTTGCAGTCGGCGTCGTACCGCACTCGCAGCGAGTGTCGCCGCACGCCAGACAGCCGTTCGCGGGCACAACGGCAAACGCCACCACCACGGGGCCGGTCGGCCCGCTGCCTGTCGTCGGGGTCGGGGTCGGACTCGGGGTCGCACTGCCCGGCGGGGGAGTGGGGGACACGGTCGGCGTGCGCGTCGGGGTCACCGTCGCGGTTGACGTCCGGGTCGGAGTCGAGGTCGGAAAGGTCGGCGCTGTCGCGGTCGGTGTAGCCGTCGCGCTTGGCGGCAAACTGGGGGTGCGGCTTGCGGTCCCCGTCGGCGACGCCGTCCCGGTACGGGTCGGAGTCACGGTGCCGGTAGGAGTGCCGGTGCGGGTTGGAGTGGCGGTGCGGGTTGGAGTCAACGTCGTTGTCGCGGTGCGACTTGGTGTCGGCGACGGCGACCCTGTTGCGCTCGGCAATGGCGTATGCGTCGGGCTCTCTGACGCCACCGGCGTCGCACTGGCGGACGGAGAAACAGTCGCCGTCGGGCTCGCCGTCCAGACCGGCGTCGGTGTCTTGGTCCGACTGGGAGTGAACGGCGGGGTCGCCGTGACGGTACCGGTTGGCGTGCGGCTCGCGGTCGCCGTCCGGCTGACGGTAGGAGACATGGTCCCGGTCCTCGTCGCGGAGGCAGTCCGCGATGGCGTTGCGGTGCCGGACCGGGTCGCCGTGGCGCTGGCTGTCGCGCTCCGCGTGGGAGTGGGAGACGGCGTCGCGGACTTACTCGCGTCCGCCGCCGTGGCGGAAACGGACGGAGACGGGGGCAGGCTCGGCGTGCGCGTCGCTGTGTGGGTAGGTACGGCGGTATGCGTCCTTGTCGACGTAGGCGTCTCCGTCGCGCTGAGCGAAGGGACGGGTGTACCGGTGTGCGTCGGGGCTGCGGAGGCGGTCGGCGTGGACAAGGGCGGGTCGCTCGGTCGAGGTGTCGGGCTGGCGGACGGCGCGGGAGGAGCGGTCAAGGTGGCCACGCCAGTCGGCGTACCGGTTGCCGTTGCCCCCACACCGGGGGACGCCGACGCCGTCGGCGTGGTCACCGGTGTGGCACTCGGCTCCGGCCGATCGACGAGGATGTCAACCATCGCAGTCATGTCGGCCGCCGAAACCCGTCCGTCACCATTCAAGTCCGCATCGGCACCGGCGCAGAGGTGCCCGCCCATCAGTGCATCGGCAAGCGCCGAAAGGTCAAGAGGGTTCACGATGCCGTCACAGTTCGTGTCGCCCCGCAAGGAGGGCTGGGCATGGCCACCGGCTGTCGGCACTATCCAGATTAGGACCGCGAGAGCAAGCCAACCCGCCTGCCGCCGCCGACACCACGGCCGCTCGACACTATCCGGCCGGCCAACTCGCCCGCGACGCTGCATCGCCCGCACCCCTTACGACGGCGGGGTCGGTACGCGCACGACGATTTGCGCCGTCGGCCCGGGCACCGCAAAGGTGTCGCGCAGGCGCACCGTGAGCAACGAATCGCCCGGTGGGAACTTCGCCTTTTCCGGTACCAGGTTGCAGAACTGCGCTGACGCGTCGGGGTCTATAGTCTTCGCCTCGCCACTAGCGTCCTTCATCGTACACGGCGACCCGACGCTAACACCGCGGTCGAACCGACAGGCGAAGTCAAGCAGCGCTTCCGTCACTCCGGGCACGTCGGCAAACGTTGGGGAGATCAGGCCCGGAACGCCACCGTCCGTGGTTAACCGCCCGGGCGGGCACGACTCGGGAAGGGCGGGGTCGCCGTTGCCGAGGTTCTTTGTGCTCTGAATCTGCAGGTCGGGACGGCCATCCGGATCGACAGCGTCGAGCGATTTTCCCACCGCATTCCCGCTCATCCCGGGAATCCCCTCAACCACGATTAAGACGCGACCCGTTTGACTGATAAATACCCGCCGGCCTTCGCTATCGAAGATCGGCGTCGGCGTCGGCGTCGTACGGCAATAGTCACTACAGCAGAAGAGGCACCCGTTGAGGCGTGAGAGCGCGGCAAACGCCACGACCTTCGGGCCGTCGCCGGGGGGCCGGGTCGCCGTCGGCGTCGGCGTGACGGTACGCGTTGCGGTAATCGAAGGAGTCAGTGAAGGCGTCGGCGTTAACGAGGGCGCTGGCGTGGTTGTCGGGGTTCGGGTAGGCGTCTGCGTCCGCGACGGGGTCAGGGTTGGTGTTTCCGTAGCGGTACGGGTCGGCGTTCGCGTGGTTGTCTCGGTTGGCGTGGCCGACGGGGTACGCGTCGGGGTTTCCGTCTTGGTCGGCGTGGGCGTGCGGGTCACCGTCGGCGTTCGTGTCGCCGTTCTCGTCGCCGTCTCGGTCGGCGTCGGCGTGGAGCTACGCGTTGGCGTCACCGACGCCGTCGATGTCGCCGTCCTGGTCGCACTTGGCGTTGGCGTAATAGTCCTGGTGAAGGTTGCGGTACGGGTCGGGGTAACGGCCCGGGTCACCGTGTACGTGCGTGTCGGAGTCGGGGTGCGCGTACCGGTCGGAGTTCGCGTGCCGGTTCGGGTCAAGGTCGGCGTCGCCGTTCGGGTCCCCGTGCGCGTCACCGTCGGGGTCCGCGTCGGCGTCCCCGCGGCGGTCGGACTCTCGGTAACGGTCGCCGTTTCGGTGCTCGTGCCCGTCGGCGTGGCGGTAACGGTCGGTGTCTCGGTCAGGGTCTCGGTCGGCGTCGCAGGCACCTCGGCCGCGGTCGCGGTCGGGGTCGCCTCTTCGGTCGGGCTCGGCGTCGAAGGCGCCGCTCCCAGAACCGCGATCACGGCCGTCAAATCGGCAACACTGATCACCCGGTCAACATTCGCGTCCGCATCCTCGCACGGAGTGCCCTCGAACACCGCGGCGCGCAGCGCCTGCACGTCGGACGCATCGGTCACCCCGTCGCAGTTTGCATCGCCGTGCACCTGCGCACCGGCCACTCCGGCCAGGACCAGAATCGTCGCCAACGACATTGAAAGGGAAAGGCCGCCACCGGCAAGGGCGCGGCGCCAAATCGTTTGCGTGAACCACATCAGCCGCGCTTCGGGTATGTAGCGAACCGGTTGCCGGTTTTGCAACACGATTCGCGGAGCGCCAAACGCGCACGGGCCGCGACCCAACGCCAGAGAGGAAAGCCCGCCCCAATCCAGAACGAACTCCCGCCACCGCGGCACCGGGATCTCGGAGGACCCAAAGCAAGAGAAGAGCTTTTGACGAGGGCCTCCGGCATCGTCATGGCGCGGTTCGCACCGCAATAATACCTGTGGATTCGGCGACCGCCTTAGCCCGCGCCTTCATGGTGGATCTATTCTCGGACAGCGGCTAGTAGACGCCGCCCAACTTGCCGTGGTCCCAGCTGCTGACCCGCACCGGGGTCACGCGGATGACCACGCGTTTGCGGGCTTGCTGTCGCAGGGCATCCTCCAATCCAGCCGGCTGGGACCCGTGCATCTTAGCGTGCACCTGCGTTAGCACGGCCAGGCACAAGTCGATCTCCGATTCCAACCGGGCAGTACCGCGTATCAATACGCCCCGTAGCGTGTCGTAGGTGACCCCGGATTCAACCAGCAGCGCCACCTTCGGGTTGCGCCGGATGTTGACCGCCTTTTGCGACTTCGCATAGGTCGTCATCAGGCATTCTTCCCCATCCATGACGTACCACATCGCCACCGAATGGGGGTATCCGTTGCTGTCGATCGTGGACAGAATGATGGTCTTCGCCGCAGCCAGAAACTCTCTTCGTTCATCTGGCGTGAGCTGTATGGAACTGCGCCGGGACATAGACCTCCTGATGCATTGACGATCGAGGACAGCGCCTCACGGGCGGGCGAAATCGACGCCGGCAGTGAATGCCAGCACCGCGGCCCGAAATACCTCAGGTCGTTCGAGGGGCAGATTGTGGCCGGCCTGCTCTATCATCAACACCCGTGCCCTCGGGATCGCTCGGCGCATCTTCACCGAGCCGCCCGGCGGCGTGAGCCGGTCCTCCAGCCCCTGGAGAATCAGCACGGGTGCGGCGATACCGCCCAGGGCGCTTGTCCAGTTGTAGTCGCTAACCGCCCGCGCGGCCGCCGCGTAAGCGCGGGGATCGTTACCGGCGTTACGCTGCGTCATCGCCGCAACCACGTCGGGATGAGCCGCGGCAAAGCCGGTGGAGAAGGCACGAGAGGCGTCCGCCAGATGCTCGTCGAAGCCATCGCGCTCGACGCTGTCCGCCAATCGTTGCCAGACCGAGGTCGATGCGCGACCGACCTCGCTCGACGTGCTCACAAGAACGGCCGATCGCACCCTTCGCGGATCGTCCAGCGCCAGTCGTTGAGCGATGACCCCGCCCATCGAGATGCCAACCACGTGGGCGCAATCGACCTCCAGCGCAGCAAGGAAATTGGCCACGTCGGCGGCGTATTGGGTCAGGGAGTACGGACCGGCCGGCTTTGCGGTCGCTCCGAAGCCGCGCAAATCGCAACGCAGCACGCGATGGTGGGCCGCCAGCACGGGAGCCTCGACGTCCCAGTACCCCGCGTCCTGCCCGAGGCCGTGTAATAGCAACACAGGTGTGCCGCCACCCTCGTCATGGAAATGCACGGCCAGCCCCCCGATGTCGATCATCGGCATGTCAGCCTCCTACCGGATTCTCGCCCGCAACTCCACGGCGGAACGGCGCTCTCCCACCTGCTCGGTCCCATCACGCGATATGACGGCGGCCGACACATACCGGCCGGCTCTACGGAGGCGCCCTCGGCACTCCCCTGGATTTGCGACCGCATGGCCCCGATCGCGGCACCCGCCGCCCGCGGTACGCCGGAAACGCCGCAACCGATTGACAACGTTCCAGAAGAGGTGCCAAGTGCTCGCCAGGGCACGTCGCTAGCGGCCGGGAGGTCGAGGTTGGCGCCAAACCTTATGCAGCACGGGTACAAGTCCTCGCAATAACGCTCGCGTAACAACCAGGGAGGAACCATGCCGCGAGAATTCAAGACGACCCTCTGCCCCACTGACTTCTCGTCCGAGTCGTTCCGCGCGCTGGCGTACGGACTGCGCTTCGCGCAACAGGCCGGCGGCAAACTCCTGCTGCTGCACGTCGTCCACGTTCCATCGGGAGAGCTGTACGAGCCCAGCGGACATGTCCTCACCTTCGAGGAAGCGCGCACCCGCGCTCTGGCCCGTATGCTCGACATCCACCGCGACCAGTTAGGCAACTATGCGAATTGCGAACTCCTCACCGAAGTCGGCGATCCGGCGGAGCAGACCGCGCTAATGGCGCGCCAGCGCGACGTCGACCTGATCGTCCTGTCGACGCACGGCCATACCAGCATGGATCACATTCTGGTCGGTAGCGTCGCCGAAGCGATCGTCCGTACCGCGCCGTGCCCGGTGTTCGTCGTCCGTCGCGGGGCGGAGTGAACCCGACCGCCATCAACGCGCGCCGCCCACCTGGGTCGCGCACCAGCGCATCACGAACGCTTCGAGTAAGAGCGCGGGCAAACCGGCGGACGACTTGAGCCGGCGATCGAGCTCCGCAAGATCGACGAGCGCCCCGCGCAGGGCCGGAGCCGCAGTGCGCTCGGCATCCTGAAAGCGGCGGTAAAGCACGTACGGATGCGCTGGCCCAAAAGCCTCCCGGGTCGCACCGTCCAGATGCGGCAACACCCGGCTCTGGAACTGCGGGAACGCCAGGCCGGTACGCCAGAGGCCCCGCAGCTCGCTATCGAGACTCTCCCGCGCCAGCAACAGCAAACGCAGTTCGCGGGCAACCATGGCAAGGAGGCGTAAGGGAGGTTCGCCCTGGCCAAGTAGATCCCGCAGCAGGGAGACCGCCGCCGGTAACTGCCGCGCTGCCAACGCGCTGGTGAAATCGAAGATCCACGACTCTCCCATGTCACGGACCACCGCGCTCACGTCGCCGACATCGATAACTGCGCGATCCCCCGCATACAGACAGACCTTCTCGACTTCGCCGGCGAGGGCGGCCGGGTCGGAGCCCGCACGGCGCCGCAACAACGCCAGGGCGGCAGGCGACAGTTGCTTGCGGAATGTTGCGGTCACCTCGCGAACGATAGCCGTCACCGCGTCCTCGGCGAGCGTACCGCTGCGTTCTCTAGCGACGGTCAGATCGACCACCGCGCCGACCTCCGCCAGGCGCTTGACGACGCGCTTCCGCGCATCCGCGGCCGCCGCCGTAAACAGCAGGATTGCCCCGCCCGGGTCTCCGCCTTCGAGCAGATCGGCAAGGGCGGTGCCTTCATCCCGATAATCGCCGGCGCGCAGATCGCGTGCCACACATGCGCTCTGCACCTGACGGACGGCCGCCAACTGCGCACCATCCAGTTCTCCCCCGAAAACCTCCCGGATTCTCGTCTTCGACAGTTGCTCCCAACGCGCCTCGCGGAACTGTTCGTCGGACCATCCGGCGAGCGCCACCAGAGCCATCAACTTCTCCGCCGCCTCCAACTCGCGACCGTTATCCCAGGCCGCCAGCAAGGCCTTGGTGACGTCCGGACGCTTCTCGGCGGCGAGGAAGGCGGGGCTCTCGCGGACCCAAATGACCTTGGCGCCGGCGAAAAAGCCCGGCGTGCGCGCGCTGTCGACAACTCGTCCGAAGGCGGCGCTCCGCCCGTCGTATACCTCGAGATTGAAACTGCGCCGCGCCGGCGGGACCAGCACGTTAACCAGCGCCTCAGCGGCGGCGCGTGTCGCCGCCGACTCACCCACGAACAGATAGGCCCGTCGGGCCTTCCCGGCCGCCGCTTCCGCTACCAGCTTCGCTACCGCCGCGCTCCCCGAGCCGTCCCCGGACATGGGCCCGCTATAGCCTTGTATGCCGCTGAAGTCAGTCCTCCGGTCCGAATCGACTGTCGATTGACATCCACTTCCGGCGCGGATACCCCATGCAACATGTCCCCGAGCTCGTCGGTGAGCTTACCGGCCAGTAAAGCGCCGGCGATGCACGGGTTCGTACTCTGGGAACCGGGGCGGATGTCTCTCTGCCAAATGCCGCGGCCGGTCCCGGGGCCGGGTGAGATCGTTCTGCGCGTCCGCGCGGCGCTAACCTGTGGCACCGACGTCAAGTCGTTGCTCCGCGGCCATCCCAAGTTCCCCATGCCGACCATGTTCGGTCACGAGTTTGCCGGCGAAATTGCCGCGGTCGGCGAGGGACTGCGCGGTTTTCGCGAGGGCGACGCCGTAATGGCGGTGCCAACCGCCCCTTGCGGATCGTGCTACTTCTGCACCCGTTGCCAGGAGAACCTGTGCGCTACGCTGATGGCCACCTATGTCGTTGGTGCCTTTGCCGAGTACGTCAAGCTGCCTGCAAGAGTGGTGGCAACCAACGTGTATCCCAAGCCCGCCGGCGTTTCGTACCCGGTGGCGGCGCTACTCGAACCGCTTTCCTGCGTCATCCACGGCCTGGAGACAGTGCCGCTGCGCACCGACGATACGGTCGTGCTGCTCGGTGCTGGCGCGATCAGCCTGCTACACCTGCTACTGCTACGGACTCACGGCGTCGAGGACATCGTCGTCATCGGGCGGCGCCCGTCACGGGCTGAGTACGCGCGCCAGCTTGGGGCCACCGAGGTACTGGTGGGGGACCTCGAACTCGCCCGCGAGCGGGTTCGCGCTCGCAGCGGCGGGCGTGGCGCCGACGTGGTCATCGAGTGCACCGGCCAGATCGAAGTCTGGGAAGCGGCACCGGGGTTTGCGCGGCGGGGCGGCACCGTGGTGCTGTTTGGCGGCTGTCCGCCCGGTTCGCACGTCTCTGTGGACACCCAGCGTCTGCACTACGACCAGCTGCGGGTCGTCAGCCCGTTCCACTTCACGCCGCGATCGGTACGCCGAGCTTACGATTTGCTCACGACCGATGCGTTCGCCGGTCATGCGCTAATCAGCGGCGTGTATCCGCTCCCCCAGTTGCCCCAGGCGCTGGACGCCCACCAACGCGGCGACGGCATCAAGTTCGCCGTCCTGCCTTGATGGAGTGACGCGCACGTGCGGCAACGTTTTCCCATCTGCGACTGGTGGTCTGGCGTAGCAAGCGAGGAGGTTGACCCGCCTGCCCTGCGCGGTGGGGTGCTCCTTGCGGTCCTGAGAAAGGGTGTTCCTCGCCCACCGATGCTCGCCATGCCGAGTCGATCCGTAGCCGAACCTATGACCTCGCGTACGTTCCCGGACGCACGCCATCGAACCACCAGGCCATGAAAGTAGCCCGCCTGTACGATTACCTCGACGTGCGCATCGAGGAGGCCCCCGTGCCGCGTCCCGGCCCGCGCGAGGCACTCGTGCGCACCCGCGCGTGCGGCATCTGCTCAGGTGACGTCGTTCCCTGGTACATCCGCAAGAAAGCCCCGCTGGTATTCGGGCACGAGCCCACCGGGGAAATCGTCGAAGTCGGGACCGAGGTGAACCACCTCCGTCCGGGCGACCGGGTCTTTGTGCACCATCACGCACCCTGCTTCGCCTGTCGGGCCTGCCGGCGCGGCGAGTACGTCCAGTGCCCGACCTGGCGCACCTCATACATAGTTCCCGGCGGTATGGCAGAGTTCTTCCTTGTACCGGAGGCGAACCTTTTCGGAGACACCCTCTCACTGCCGGCCTCGGTCAGCGATGAGGACGGCGTATTGATCGAGCCCACGGCTTGCGTCGTCAAGTCCCTCGGCCGCGCCGGTCAGGTTGCCGGCGCCTCGGTCCTGGTCATCGGACTCGGCGTTATGGGTCAGCTGCACGTGATCCTCGCGCGCCATCTCGGCGCCCGCCAGATCATTGGCGCCGACCTCGTTCCCGAGCGCTGCGCCCACGCCCGCAATCTCGGGGCCGACGTGGTTCTCGATGCCTCCGCCGATGACCTATCTATTCAGGTGGCCGCCGTAACCGGCGGGGAGGGCTGCGAGATCGTCGTCGCCGGCCCCCCCACCGTCGAGGCGATCGAGACTGCCCTCGCGTGCGCAGCCAGAGGCGGCACGGTCGTGCAATTCATGGGCACCCCGGCCGAGACGCGACTGAGCCTATCGACTTTCGACGTCTATTTCCGCGAGATCAGGTTGATCCCCAGTTATTCGTGCGGCCCGGCCGAAACCAGAACGGCTCTCGACTACATCGTGCGCGGTGTAGTAGCCGTCGAACAGGTAGTCACGCATCGGTTCCCGCTCGATGAAGCAGCGGAGGCTTACCGCACCGCCGCGCAGGACCGAGCGTCGATCAAGACGCTGGTCCTCTTCCCCCTTCGCTGATGCGGAGCAAGCAAGGAGGGCACCCGCCAGGCGGTGCCCTCCTTGCCGATAAGTCTGCTCCTTGGTTCTACTTCCTCATGTGCTTCTGGAAGATCGCCTCGGCCTTGGCCGCAGACGCCTCGGCGCGCTGGGCCGAGTCCGCCGCGCTTCGTGCCGCCGCCTCGGCCTTGTTCGCCGCCGCTTCGGCCTTGCTAGCCGCCGCCTCAATGCGGGCAGCCAACTCCTGCTCCTTCTTGGACGGGCCGCACCCGGCTGTCATACCGAGCACCAGCAGACCAGCCAATCCCGCCGCCACCTGAGTCTTCCGGATCCGCATTGCTGTCACCTCCTTCTCGCCACATGGCAAGTTCCAGTTTCAAAACACCTTCGTTTCATTGCACAAAATTTGACCGTGAGCAAGTCCGAGGGCCAACGCAACCGAGCCTCACCGGCCCCGCACCACAGCGATTCCTTCACTCCCGTCGCACTCAGTAATCGACGATTGCACTCCCCGGCGGGACCTGCCCCGGCGGCGTCCGCTCAAAATCGAGCAGTGGCTGCGTATTCGTACGCACGTCCTGCGACAACCGATTCGCAAGGAACTCCTCCGGAGCGCTTGTTCCTATCCCGGCAGAGGCACTACCCGCAATGCGCGCCGGCACGTCGTCCGGACTCCCGAGTCGTCCAACGACCAGGCCGTGCTCGACGTTAAGGCCGTCGCGGCGCCCGGTGCCAAATATTTCCAAACCCTCGACGTACTGACGCAGTCGGGCGTCGCTCAGAAGCTCCGGCGTGGTCGGGACGCCCCCGCGGCGCACCTGCGTGTACTGCGCGGCCGACACCTCCACCGCTCCGCCAAGCACCGCCAAACGTCCCACCACACTCACCTCGCCACTGACCGAGAGCACTTCGGTAACTTCGGCATCAATGTAGTACCGCACCACGAACTCGGTACCGCGCGCCGCTACGATCGCCGTTGGCGTCTCCACCTCGTAGCGACCATCGCCGCCATAAGCAGACCCGACCCAGACCCGGACAGCACCCTGCCGCAACTGCAGTACCGCCTCCATCCCGCGCCGCCCATGACTGCGAAGCCGGTCCACCTTGACGTCGGTGTTCGGCGCCAGGTCGAGAACACTGTCCCCCTCCAGAACCAGCTTGGCTCGCCCGGTTGCATCCGTGGAGATACGGTCGCCCACATCGACTGCGGCCCCGACGACTCCCGCCATTGCCCCCGTCGACCGGTCGACGGTAACGAGTCCCTGAACCGCCGCAAGGGTGCCTGCCCGCTCCTCGGATAGCCCCGTCCGCGCCATGCCGGCAAGCAACAGCAGGCCGGCACAGATTGTCCTTACCGTCCGTAGTCGCATGCTCGTCCTCAGAAGCTTACCCGCACACCCGGCCCGACAACAATGCGCGGATACTCGAAGTCCAGGATATTTGAATTGTGCACGATGCCGATAAAATCCAACGTCAACGCCACGTTCGCCGTCATATCGTAAACGACGCCGATCACGAATTGACTGGCGTTATCGTGACGCGCAAAAGCGAAAGCCACTCGACTATTCGGATACTGGTAATCGTCCAGTCGGAACAGGTAGGCGAGCTGGACCGTCGTATCGAACAATCGCGGTAGCGTGACACCGATGTCGAGTTGGTTCGACTTGTACTGGAAGTCCCGTCCAGCCGGCCCGTCGGAAATTGTATCCTCGAACTCCCACAGGTAGCCAAAGGTCAGCAACCATTGCGGATCGCCGAGTGCCAGCCACTGGCGCAGGCCGAGGCCGTAGTTCGCCGCGTCGCGGCCGGGGTTGTAGGGAGTACCCAGGAAGTCACGGCCGCGAATGCGGAAGTATACCTGCGTGGGCGCCTCGGGCACCCACGCATAACTCAGCCACGGAAGACCTATGCCCTCCTGATAGAAGCTCCCAAAGTCTAACAGATAGATGTCATAGGCCGCCGATATCCCGTACGTTAACGGACCCGGACTCGATTGTGCGTGCAGTTGAAGCCGGTTGCCCGTCAGGTTGAACTGCGTCAAATCGAAGTGCAGGCTCTGGGAAAAATCGTACGAGCCCAACAACGCCCCGTAGTCGGTTTCGAGGAGGCGGTAATGCCCCCCCACCGCGACCACGGCCCGGCCGTCTCCCTTTGAAGTCAGCCCGGCGGCGACAAACCCCGGATTCGATGTATCCGGCCCGATCACCACGTTGCTATCGTACTCCAGGTTGACCTGGCCGTAGACCCCCCAGGGCTTAACTGCCATCGGTGCCGCGCCCGTGCCACCGGCCAGGTAGGCTCTTGCCGCCTGCCCGATCTCGCTTTGCGGTTGCTCGTTGGCAACCTCTGTGAACAGCTCCCTGGCGGCCGACGTGTTGCCGAGTCGCAACATCGTCAACCCGGCATAATAGCTCGCCGTCGTGCGCACCTCCGGGTCGCCGCGTGCCTCGTTCAAGTACGCCAGTGCGTTGTTAAGGTCGCCGAGGCGGTAAAGCGTCAGCCCCTGGAACAGTGCCGCCGTGTACCGCTCAGCTGGTTGCTGCCGCGCCTTTTCCAACCACGGCTGCGCCGCGGCGTACTGCCCAGTGTCGTAGTACGCAATCCCCAGATCGAGCGCCGCATGGGGCAGGTTCGGATCGAGCGATAGCGCCCGCTCGAAATCGCCGATCGCCGCCGCCGCCTGGCCGCCACGGGCCTGCGCAAGGCCGCGGTAGTAGATGGCCACGGCATCCTCGGGATCCGCCTCGACCGCCTGATTGAACAGCTGATAAGCCGCCACCCACTCGGCGCGGTTGAAGGGTATCAGCCCACGCGCGTACAAGGCCTGCGATTCGACGTTCGCCCGCGCCGGCGCGGCACTGGCGACCACCACCGCACACCCCAGCACCACCACAACCCCGGCCAGAGACCAGCGGCGCCTCACTTAACACTCCCCCTCGCTCGGGCGCCCGGGCCAGCCAGGAGCGCGTCGGCTGTCGTATTGAATCCGTAACTGTACGCTACCGAGATTCCTTGAAAATCCGCGGCCGACACGAACACACCCACCGGGGCTTCCGGCGGGTACGACAACAAGGGATCATAAAAGAAGCGAAACCCAACCAAGTTCCGGTCGCCGTCTGCGCTACAAGGCAGTTCGGATTTGTCGTCACAGGGGATAAGACCTGCCTGCGGATCGCTCTCCCCGGAACGGACAATTGCCAACCCGTCAATGTCGACGTCGATCCCTTCCGGGTCGACCGCCCCGACCGCCGTCGCGATGACAAACTCGACCGGCGACAGCCGGCTCACCCCGATTGCCCCCGGCACGGGATCGAACCCGGTGACGAACGGCCGCGCGGCCAACTCGAACACCCCCGCGTCCGTGACCGCATAAGGAACGACCTCCACCGACTTCGGACCGCTCGCAAACGACGGCGGCAAAGCGGCCGAAACGATTTCGCTACGCTCGGCAAAAGGCACGTCGTAACCGAAGAGCTGCACTGTAACCACCCCGGGCAGAATGCCGCTAACCGTCACCGACGCGCCGGTGGGCTGTACGAAAACTCGCTCCGCTGGCGCCCCGGCCGGAGACACCCGCACCTCGATCGTCTGCACGCTGGGCGGGACCTGCGTGGAACTCTCAAACCCAAGCGTCCCCCCCGTCGGATCGGCCGGTGTCCGCTGCCAAACGGCGCGCATGGCCACAACGCTGCCCACCGCACTCGGCGTCCCCCCCTCACCGCATCCGGCCAGCACGCCTAACGCGGCACCGATCAACGCACCGGTGAGCCGAACCGCCGCGCGCACCAGTCCTCTTCTCTTCGCCGCCCGCACCACGCCCTCCTAACTTATGGCAACGGACAGACCGATACACCACGCTCTCAGAGAGCGTCAAGTCAAACTATCTTGTTCTTCGGCTTACTGTCGGCGTTCGCCGGCGTTCACCGTCACCCGGAACACACCCGTGTCGGAGCCACTGGCACTCTGTATCCGCATCAGCAGACCCAGGTCCGACCCGAAGCTGTACATCAACTCGGCGCTATCGGCGAAGCCGCCACCTTCACCCGCGGGAAACGCACCGAACGAATCCGTGAGGCGGACATCGAGAGGGAATTCCGCGGATGCGTTTCCCAGGACACCATTCGACAAGAACGTCACCAGCCCGGTCGGTGCCCGGGCGAAAAACCATTGCGCCTGCAAGCCGTCTGCCGCCGCACAATCGCCGCCACTCAACACGCCCGCGGTCGACGTCCCGAATCCCACGAGTGTCGACCCGCAACGCGCAACATCGAGCACATACGGTCCGCCCGTCCCCGCGGTGGCGCCAGCCACGATGAGGCCAGAGCGTCCGGGGAGTAGGGGCAACTCGAACACGCCGGTCGCACACTGATCAACCGGCACCTGCATTCCCGAGGTGAGCAGCGCGGCGGCGCAGGTGCCTTCGGGCACCCGCACACTGAGCACGTCGGGTCGCTGTGGGTCGGCCGGGCCATCGAAACGGTAAACGTCGTACCTGCGCCCGTTCGGCAAAGTGCAGTCGGCGGCGGTAAGAGACCCGTTCACCGCCCCGGTATTCCCGACCGCCAGCGGGCAGCTCCTCACGCCGACACTGTACGCCACCGGCGATGACAGCGACGGAGCATCCTGCGCCGTCGACGCCGACGCCTCTACAAAGTACGTTCCGGTGCTAGCCATAACCCGACCCACGAATGCATTCGCACTGCCGGGCGCAAACGGGTCGTTGTCGTTCTGCATTACTGCGCCATCCGGTCCGACAATTCGCACGAAAGCGTCAAAGGTATTTCCCGTCACGCTGGCCGCCGCGAAATTACCTGAAGTACCTTCGAACGCGTACGATGCCACCGGGACTCCACCGGAACCGCGGCAAGAGAACGCATCGAAGCTGGCCGACCGCGCCGCGCCGTTCAGCGTCAGAGTCCCCCGGCTCGTACACCGCTGCGTGAAGAGCGTGTAGGACACTTCTTCTCCCTCGTCCCCGTCTTCCGGCGGGAAAAGAGGAGCGGCATTTGCCACGATCAGCAGGTAGGTCCCGGGATGGACAATGGTTGCGGCCAGTTGGGCCGAAGAGCCACCCAATTCGCCGCTGTCGTCGTCCGTCGCCAGCAACATTTTCGGTACGCAACCCGCGCCGGCACGGCTGCAGTCGACCGGACCGAGGAGGAACAGATAGGGGTCATCGTCAGAGTCCAGCATGAAACTCACGACATCCCCGGCGCTGGCGTCGAATGTGTACACATCGGACGGACTGCCGGGCTCCGGAGCGTCGACGTCCGAGGCCGGCGGCCTGAGCGGCGCCGCACAACTCGAGCTGTTCGGACCCGAAATCGCACCGAACAGCTTGCCGGAGACCTGCGCCCGCGTCACATCCCCGAGGGCCGGCAGGGCCTTGGTGCGACACTGGGGCTGCGTGACCGGCGCGATGCGATACTTGCCCAGGCCGCCCAGTCCAGACACTATCACCGTGTATCGACCGGGCTGCAAAGCCAGAAACCGGGCGTCTTCGTTGAGATCGTCCTCTCCGATCACCAGGTTGTCGGCGGCGGCGTAAAGCAACTCGTACCCGTCCGGTCCGATGACCGCGAATTCCGGGTCCACGTCGCCGCTTATAACCGTCATCTGCAGCCTGATATTCTTCGGCACCTCGCTATCGGTCACCGTGATGAAGAACTGATCCGCCGGGTTCAACTGCGATCCCACCGACGGAACCGCCGGCTCAGGGCAGTCGTCCGCGGTGAGCTCGCCGTTTTGCGGCAAGGCAAGGGCGAGCGGGACGGGACACGCACGCGTCGATACACTCAGCCCGTACCCCCCCAGGTCCGATATAGACCCCGGCGCACTCGTAAGAAATATTGCGTACGGTGACGACGAGGTCGCGACGAACTCGATCGGAGGCGTCCCTTCCACGGTCACAAACTGCCCCCCAGGATCGCGAATCAACAGGTACGGCGTGAACTCCGTCGAGGTAACGTCGACACGCACCGCCACTCCGGGTGTCTCGACGGCCAGCTCGTACCCGTCAACGTACCGATTCCCACCGGCCACCGCGGCGACGCAATCCGTCACCGTCAGCGCTCCTGCGGTCGTTCCCACGCTTGCAGATTGAAGCGGGCAATCGGGACCGTGGCCGACCGGCGTCGGCGGTCGTGTCACGGAACCCGTCGGGCTCACGACCGGGGTCGGCGTCGGCGTCGGGGTCCCGGGCGTCGAGCTGGTTGTCGCACCCGCGCTGGAGGTCCGCGAGGGCGTCGGGGTTGGCAGCGGTGTCCCGACCGTCGGAGTCGCACCGCATATTGTCTCGATAAGCCTAACCGTGCCGCCGATGTCGGCGACCGTGAACCCGCCGTCGCGGTTGACATCCGCAATTCCCTTCAAGACCGGGGTAAAGTCGTTGAATGCCCCGAACTTGCCGAAAAGGAACGCGATTCCCTCGGGCACGTCGTCCGCGCTAACCTGGCGACTGAAATCGAAGTCGCCGGCACAGGTCTGCCCATGTGCCGGTGTCTCGACGAACGCCAGGACGAACGCCGCCACCCCGGTAGCCACTAACCAACTGCGCATATTCGCAAACTCGCCTGCGGCAACCCTTCGATCATTCGAGTAGCCGCAGCGGAAAGTCAAGGTCGATTCGATCGCCGCACCGCGCGGTTTGCCGGCAACTTAGCTTCGACGGTATAAATCCGGTGGTGAGCGCCACACCCTCGGTCGGCAACATCGCGCAGGAGATCGAAGCCCTGCGCGCCCGGATCGACCATCACAACTATCGATACCACGTCCTCGACGCGCCGGAGATCTCCGACGCCGAGTACGATCGGCTCTTTCGACGCCTCCTGGAACTCGAAGCCGCCCATCCCGAGTTCCGCAGTCCGACTTCGCCGACTCAGCGCGTCGGCGCGCCGCCGGCAGAAAAGTTCGCCACCGTGCGGCACACCCTGCCGATGCTGTCGCTCAACAATGCCATGAGCGAAGCCGATCTGCGCGAGTTCGACGCCCGCGTGCAACGCCTGCTGCACACCACCGATCCGGTCGAATACGTCGCCGAGCCCAAACTCGACGGGCTCGCCGTCGAACTCGTCTACGAGAACGGCGACCTGACCGTGGCCTCCACCCGCGGCGACGGTGCCAACGGCGAAGACGTCACCGCAAACGTCAGGACGATCCGCAGCATCCCGTTGCGCCTCGGAAGTGCCCGCAAAACTCCGCCACCGCCGCGGCGCCTCGAGATCCGGGGCGAGGCGATCTACTTCCGCCGCGCCTTCGACGCGCTCAACACCGAACGCGCCGCACGCGGCGAGCCGCCGTTCGCCAATCCGCGCAACGCCGCGGCAGGGTCGCTCCGCCAGCTCGACTCGCGCATCACGGCATCCCGCCCGCTCGACTTCTTCGCCTATGCGCCCGGCCAAATCGACGGCGCCGGCTTCGACACCCACTGGGACTTCCTCGCCGCACTGCGCACCTGGGGGCTCAAGACCAATCCCCTGAACCGGATCTGCGCCGGCGCCGACGCCGTCGTGCGCTACCATGCCGAACTTGCCGGGCGTCGCGCCGAGCTGCCCTACGACATCGACGGCGTCGTCGCCAAGGTCAACTCCCTCCCGGCGCAACGCCAGCTCGGCGAGGTATCCCGCTCGCCGCGCTGGGCTATCGCCTTCAAGTTCGCCGCCCAGCAAGGCACCACCCGCGTCGTCGACATCATCCCTTCCGTCGGCCGCACCGGGGTCATTACGCCCACCGCCGAACTCGAGCCCGTGCAGGTCGCCGGCGTCTCCATCACCTCCGCCTCCCTGCACAACATGGACGAGGTCGAGCGCAAAGACGTGCGCATCGGCGACACCGTCGTCATCGAACGGGCCGGCGACGTCATCCCCTACGTCGTCGAAGTCGTGAAGGACCGCCGCTCCGGCCGGGAGCGCAAGTTCCGCATGCCGGCAACCTGCCCGGTCTGCGAGAGCCCGGTGATTCGCGACGCAGGGGCCGCAGCCCATCGGTGCATCGGCATGGACTGCCCGGCAAAGCTGCGCGAAGGTATACGCCACTTCGCCTCGAAACACGGCCTCAATATCGACGGCCTCGGCGAAAAACTGGTGTCGCAACTCGTCGAACGCGGATTGATCCGCAACGTCGCCGACCTCTACGATCTCACCCGGGCCCAGCTCGTCGACCTCGACCGCATGGCCGAAAAGTCGGCGCAAAACATCCTCGACGCCATTGCCGGCAGCAAACACACCACGTTGGCGCGCTTCCTCAACGGACTCGGCATCCCGCAGGTCGGCGAGCACATGGCCGGCGTGCTCGCCGAGCACTTCGGCAGCATCGCCGCCCTGCAGGAAGCCAGAGAACCCGAGCTTCTCGCCGTCCGCGACGTCGGCCCCGAAACCGCCCGCGAAATCCGCGCCTTCTTCGATCTGCCGGCAAACCGCACGATCATTGCCCGCCTGCTGCGCGCCGGGGTGCAACCGGCCGCAGAACGACGCGCGCGGTCGGGATCGCTGGCCGGCAAGACGTTCGTGCTAACGGGCGCTCTGTCGCGGCCGCGCGATGAGGTCGCACGCGACATCGAAGCCCACGGCGGCCGGGTCGCCTCGAGCGTCAGCAAGAAGACCGACTACGTGGTCGCCGGCGACGAACCCGGCAGCAAACTCGACAAGGCTCGCGCGCTCGGCGTCACGGTGCTCGACGAAGCCGGTTTGCGGAACCTGCTCGAAGGCACGGTTGCGTAGTCGGGAGTCGAGGCCGCAAACCCGGACGTGGTAAGGTCGCCGGCATGACCACAGAGCCACCCCCGCCGGAAACTCCTGCCGGCGAGCCACCGGTGCGACAGCGGGTGCGGCTACGCATCAAGGGACGCGTGCAGGGTGTCGGATTCCGGTACGCCGCCGTCGACGAAGCGATGCGCCTTGGCCTGACGGGCTGGGTGCGCAACACGCCCGACGGAGACGTCGAGCTGGTCGCCGAAGGCCACGCCGAACTCGTCCGCCGGCTCATCGACTGGAGCCACGCCGGCCCCCCGGGCGCGCTCGTTACCGGCGTCGACCAGCAACTCCTTCCCTATGCCGGCGACTTCGATGCCTTCCGCATCCGACGGTGACCGGCGAGCAGGACGGGTCGCGCGCCGCACACCGCGGTCCGGCAACATCGAATCAGTGGCGACCCGGCGCCGCGCCGCGGATGCCGGCGCGCAGGAAACCGGCCAGAAGGTGCCGGTTGCGCACCATCGTGGCGGCGGCCAGCGTCAGATAAGCCAACGCGAATCCGTAGCGCACCGTCGGGTTCGGAAAGAACAACTGCGCCGCAAACAACCCGAACAGCAGTCCCGCCTCGCGCAGCGATAGGCGCAAATTCGAGAGCACGGCCACGGCGAACAAGGACTGCGCCGAGGTCAAGAGGATCTCCTCGACCTGCCGGCTATCGAGGTGCAACGCCCCCGGCGCACCCAGTCCGAGGCTGTACACGAACGGCAACGTGCCGACGAGCAGCGTCCACTGGTTCACCTTCGACGACACCATTGCTCCCATGCCCGCCTGCGCATCCCCCTTGAGCGTCAGGATGCTGGCAATGACGATCTCCGGGGCTTCCGACGCCAGCGGCGCCAGCCATTGCACGAGCAGAAACTCGTCGATCCCCCGGCGCCGCCCGAGCGCAACCAGAGCCTCCGCAAAAGGCTCTGCGGAGGACAGGATAACGACCGCCGAGAACACGAAGAACACCCCAACCGCCACCCGCCGCCGGGCCGGCCCGAGCCCGGCTATCGCCAGCGCCGGCCCGATCAGTTCGGGTTCCTCCGATTCGGACTGCGCAATGCGCCACACGTAGCCCGCGAACAGACCCACGAGGACCAACATGTCGAAGAGCGAAATCGTCCCCTTGAACGGCAGCACGAACGAGTAGACCGTGGCCAACGTCAGGAACACCAGCTCCACCGACCGCTCGGCCGGCAGCACCAGCTCCCGCTTGCGCGTCCGCGACCAGAACAGGAGCACGATCAACGGCCAGGCAATCCCGATGAGCAAACGATTCGCCCCGGTCATGTTCGCCGTCGCATACGACGTGTACTGCGGATTCGCCGCCGCTTTCCACGCGAAGTACAGGTCGACCGCGTACTCGGGCAGCACCGCCACCAGCGCCAGAAAGGCCAACGCCAACCCCTGCGAGATGTCCATCTCGGCCACTTCGGCTGCCCACGTCAGGAGAAACGCCCCACCGAGAATCGCCACGCCGAAAACCCCCGCCTCGATCCCGGGCGAGAGATGCCCGTGAGTCAGACGAAGAAACAACGCCGGCAACGTCGCTACCAACGCCCCCGCAATCAAGGTCCAGTTCCGCGCCATGGGAAAACGCTCGATAGTTTGCCCCGCCTCCACGCGCAACCCGGCCCTGCTCAGGCGGGCCCCACCCCGAGATCGGCTTCGACGTAATCGCCCGCGACCAGGTCCCACGCGAAGGCCTTCACCGCCGCCACGGCACCACCGCGCACCGACAGCACGATCTGCGCCGCCTGCGGATAGTTGGGTTCGCCCCACGGCCCCACCGCCTGCTTGCGATCCTCGGCCGAGAAGTACGCATCGTGCTCGGGGTGCGAGTGATAGATCGCGCGCAAGACGAGTTGCCCGCGTTCGACCCCGTCGATCACGGCGACCTGCTCGCGACCCATCGTGTACGCCGTCGCCGCCGTACGCGGGTATTGATGCGGGTCCCGGGCGTGCAGCTCGTTCTGAATGTTGGTGACGGGCACCACCTCCTCGCCACCGAGGCGCTCAATGACGAAACCGCAGCACTCGTCCGGGTAGGTCGCACGCGCATGCGCGCGCATCGCGTCGAGGCTGCCCGCCGCCAGAGTCACCGTCGTCATGCTCGCTCTCCAGTCCGCACCGTCTCGCATGCGCGCACCAGACGTGTCAGCAGTTCGCTCACCGGTGTGCCGATACCGTGCAACCGGCCGCGCCGCCACACCTCGCCGCTAATCGCGTCCACCTCGGTCCGCCGCCGGCGTTCGAGGTCCTGCAACATCGACGAACGGTGATGGAACGTGGCAGGCAGCAGCCGCGCGTAGAAAGCCTCGCGGTACGCCTCAGCCGATGGCCACGGCAACCTGACCCCCTCGGCGGTCGCGACGGAGAACGCCTCCTCGATGGCCCGGTCCATGATCGCGCGCGTATCGTCGTGCTCGCCGAGGGCCCCATAGTGCACCCCGAGCAGCGCGCCGAGCGGATTCAATGCGGCATTGTACAGAACCTTTCCCCACAGCGCCGCGGCGATATCGTCGGCGAACGCCGCCGGAATCCCCGCCGCATCGATGCGCTGCGCCCACGCCCGCGCCAGCTCGATTCGCCGCGCATCTGCCGGCGGCCAGGCGCCAACCAGCACGGGCTCGGCATAGACGGTGACCCTGACCCGCCCGGCAGCCACGACCTCGGCCCCGAATATAACCCGCGCTGCCAGCACACGTTGCGGTCCGACAATGCCCCCCAGAATCTCCGCGTTGCCGAGCCCGTTCTGCAGCGACAGCACAACCCCGTCCGGCCGCAGCGTGCCGGCAACCGCGGAGGCCACTGCCTCGGTGTCGTACGCCTTGACCGCTACGACAATCGCGTCGAACGCGGTTCTCAGTTGCGCCGCATCATAAGCGAGATCGAACCCGCTGGCGCGGCGGTCGCCCCAGATACCCTCCACGAACAACCCGCCGGCGGCAATGGCATCGAGATGCGCCGCCCGACCCAGCAAGGTCACTTCGTCGCCGGCGCACCGCAGGAAAGCCCCCAAAACGGACCCGAGCGCACCCGCACCGGCAATCAAGATCCGCATGGCGTCGCGCGATAGCGCAGGTCACGAGAGACGGACGCGATCGCATCGGGCACGACCCGGCACCGTTCGCTCCGAGAATCCACCGCACGCCGAACCGAGATCGTCACGCGTCCCGCCCGGCCGCGGGAACCGCCGGTCACCTCGGGTTGCCGCCGTCCGCCGCCAGGGGACCGTCGCCCCGGGGCAGCAGCCGCAGGTCGTCCGGAAGCAGCTTGATCTCCGTAACCAGCTCGTCGATGCGCGCGCACGTTGTCCGCATGTACTCGTACAGGTGTTTGTGGAGCAGTGCGAAGGTGACCGCGTCGCGGAACATGCGCGGCCGGCGCAGTGCGGTCTCCAGCAACAAACGAAACGTCATCCACGCCCGCCGCGGCGAGGTGCGCACCATGCACGTCCACAGCACATGCCGGAAGATGCGCAAGTCGCTGCCGCCCGCCAGCAATCTGGCCTGAATCTGCGAGCCCTTGTTGAGAATGAACTGCATCGTCCGACGGCGGTAGTTGCGGTAACTGTAGAGCCGCTGCAGCAGGTTCTTGTAGCCCTCGTAAAGCTGCAGGCGCGACATGCCTTCCGGCACGATGTTGGTGAACACGAACTGATCGCCGACCGACTCGGCGAGGAGCCGCCCCGCCTCCTTGAGTCGCTGGTACAGCGGCGTCTTCGGCATGGCGTTGAGCATGCCGGTCATCGAAACCGGAATGCGCGCCTCCTGGATGAACCGGAACTGCTCGTCGAAGATGGTTGGGTCGTCGTGGTCGAAACCGACGATCATCCCCGCCATGATCTCCATCCCGGCGGCCTGGATGCGATGAACGGAGTCGAGGATGCTCTCGCGCAGATTCTGTGTCTTGTGGGTTTCCTGCAGGCTGGCGGCACGCGGCGACTCGATACCGACGAAGATCGTCGTGAAATTGGCCCCCCGCATCAGATGCAATAGCTCGTCATCCTGCGCGACGTTCAACGTCACTTCGGTCATCAACTCGATCGGGTACTCGTGCTGCTGTTGCCAGACGGCGAGCGCCCGCAGCAGATCCTTGGCTTCCTTCTTGTTGCCGATGAAGTTGTCGTCGACGACAAAGACGTTGCGGATGCCGAGCCGATGGATCTCGCGCACTTCGGCCATGACCTGTTCGACCGACTTGGTGCGCGGACGCCGGCCGTACATGACGATGATGTCGCAGAACTCGCAGTTGAACGGACACCCGCGGGCGAACTGTATGGTCATCGTCCGGTACCGGTCGGCCTTCAACAGATCGAACCGCGGCAACGGCGAATCGTGCATGTTCGGCTTCTCGCCCTGATGGTATTCCGCGCGCCAGTTCCCCGCCTCGTACTCGCGCAGGAATTGCGGCCACGTGTACTCCGCCTCGTCGACAAAGATCACGTCCACCTTGCCGCGCAGCTCCTCGGGACAGAGCGAAGCGAACGGCCCACCGACGACCACGAACTTGCCGCGACGCCTGAACTCGGCGGCCAATTCGAAAATCCGCTTCTTGTGGATCACGTAACCGGTCAGTCCGACGATCTCGGCATCGACGTCGAAGTCGATCGGCTCGACGTTCTCGTCCATCAGGACGACGTCATGACCCGGTGGCGTGATCCCCGCCACCGTCGGCAGGGACAGATTCGGAAACACGCACTTCTTGCCGAGGCTCGGCAAGATGCGGTCGAAGGTCCAAAAGGACTCGGGGTTCTTCGGAGCAATCAGGCAGATCTTCATCGGCAACTCCCGTCCGGACACACGGCATCCCTGCGGCTCCGTTCTCGAGCCCGCCGGCACCGGCACCATCGTCAACCGTCTGCCTCGGCCATACTGGAATTCGGCGCCCGTTGCTACTGCGGGTCGCCGGGAGTGCCCCCGAGGCTCGGAGAAGCCGAGGTGCCCGGCTGCCTGCTCTCCCCGCCCTTCGTTACGACGCGAACACGACGCGGGCCTTACCACCGCGCCGGGCGCGGACGATTTCGCCGATCACCAGGGCGCGCTCACGGCGCCGCGCGAGACTCGCCAGAATACGGTCGGCAGCACTCGCCGGCGCGACGAGCACGAAGCCGATACCCATGTTGAACGTCCGGAACATCTCGTCGCGGTCGATCTCTCCCAGACGTTGTACGAGTCGGAAGATCCCCGACACCTCCCACGACCCGAGGTCGATCCGCGCCGCGCATCCCGACGGCAGGACCCGCGGGAGGTTGCCGGTGAGGCCGCCACCGGTAATGTGCGCCATGGCCTTCACAACCCCGCGAGGCAACGACCGCACCGTACGCACGTAGATCCGGGTCGGCCGCAGCAACTCCTCGCCCAAAGCCACCCCCAACTCCGGCGGCCGGGCATCGAGGCGGAGTGCGGCGCGGTCGAAACACACCTGCCGGGCAAGGGAGTAGCCGTTACTGTGCAACCCGTTCGACGGCAGTCCGATCACCACGTCACCCGGCCGCACGCCCCGGCCATCGACCAACTCGTCCTGCTCGACGACACCGACCGCAAAGCCCGCCAGATCGTACTCTCCACCCTGGTAGAACGACGGCAGCTCCGCCGTCTCCCCCCCGACGAGGCTGCAACCGGCGAGCTTGCAACCGTGGGCGATCCCCTTCAGGACCGCGGCCGCCACCGCGGGATCGAGCCGGCCGGTGGCATAGTAGTCGAGGAACGCCAGCGGTTCGGCCCCCAGCGTGAGGATGTCGTTGACGTTCATCGCCACAAGATCGATGCCGATGGTGTCATGTCGTCCGACCATGAACGCCACGCGGAGCTTCGTTCCGACACCGTCGGTGGAGGCAACCAGAAGCGGCCGGCGATAACCCCGCGGAATCCGAAAGACGGCGCCAAACCCACCCACTCCGGCAACCACCTCGGGCCGCCGCGTCGCCCGCGCCAACCGCGCCGCCGCCGAAGCAACCCGCTCCCCGGCGGCAATATCGACCCCCGCCCCACGATAAGATCCAGCCATCGCCGCGGCCTTTTCACAGCGATCGAGCAAAATCAACCGACACCGAATGCGCCGCGCCGCCGGCTCCCGCATTCAACCTGCCCGTCCATCACGCACGGGCAACGGCGGGCCGGGGTCCGACCCCGTCGGCCGTCGGACCGGGAACACCGAACCACCCGCCCTTGGCCTCCTGCCCACGTTCCGGTAGTGAAGGGCCCATGACCAGCGGAAAAGGCCTGATCAGAGCACTCAACCGCCGCGGCTCGCGGACAACCAAGAAGCCGACGGTAGCCGCCAAGGGCAGGGCGCTGCCCGACCCTTCGTGTTGCGAAAGCTGCGGGGCGATATTCTCCCGGCAAACCTGGCGCAAGGACCGGCAGGTAACGCAAGCGCTGATGACCAACGTGCACTGGACCGTCTGCCCCGCCTGCCGGCAGGCCGACAGCGGCGAGTATTACGGCCGTGTGGCGCTGCGCGGAGCCTTCGTTGCCGCCAACGAAGAGGCTATCCGCCGGCGCATCGAGAACGTGGCCGACCGCGCTGCGGCCACCCAACCGCAACGGCGCCTGGTCGCCATCGATCGCGACCGCGATGGGCTCGACGTGTTGACGACTTCCCAGAAATTGGCGCACCGGATCGTCAACGAACTGAAGAAGACATTTCGCGGTCGCGCTTCGTACGCATGGTCGGACACCGACGGCAGTCTCTTTGCCACATGGCAGCGCGACGACGTCGGCCGCACCAGCCGCTGAGCAGCGCGGCTCGGCTGCAGACCCCCTCCCTCGTGGCAAGCGTAACGACCGGCAATGGGCACCGTAATCGACATCTCGGGTCGCCGGCGCGCGCGGCCCTCCCGTTCCGAACCGCCGACCGCCGTCAGATGCGCCAAGTGTAACGAATCGCATCCGGTCATCCGCCTGGCGGACGGCAGCTCCCGCTGCGTTACGGCATTCAACGACGGCGAGCGCTGGTTCTGCCGCAATCGCGGCTGCCGTGCGGCGTGGCTCGTCGAACACGGCAAGGATGCCTGACGCGACCCGGACGACCGTCGCCGCCCCGACCGCACCTGCGCGTTCGTCCCGACTTCCCCAGACCACCAAACCCGAGCTACTCTCGCGGTCATGTTCGCCGTTGTGCTGGCGGCCGGCCGCGGCACCCGCATGGGGCCGCTCACGGCCGCGACCCCCAAGCCGCTGCTGCAGCTACAGGGAAGGCCGATCCTCGGTCATATCCTCGACGGTCTCGGCGCCGCCGGAGTTACCGATGCGGTTGTCGTCACCGGTTACCTCGGTGAACAGATCGAAGCGCACTTCGGCGCCCGCACGGCGACGGGGCTCGGCCTCACCTACAGGCGGCAGTCCGTGCCGGAAGGCACGGCGCGGGCGCTCACCCTCGTGCGCGACCTCGTAAGTGCGGAACCGTTCGTGCTCTCCTGGGGCGATGTGCTCGTCGAGCCCCGGACCTATCGGGCCGTGATCGAGCGGTTCCGAATCGCGCCGGTCGACCTTCTCCTCACCGTCAACCCCACCGACGACCCCTGGCGCGGTGCGGCCGTTTACGTCGATGACGACTGGCGCGTAACGCGCCTGATCGAAAAACCTCCGCGCGGCACCTCGACGACGCAGTGGAACAACGCCGGCCTGTTCGTCGTCGGTCCGGCGCTCTTCTCGTACCTCGACCGCCTCGCCCCGTCGCCGCGCGGCGAGTACGAGCTGCCACAGGCCATCGCCGCGATGATAGCCGACGGCCGCGACGTCCGCGCCGTCGCGGTCGACGGTTCTTGGAGTGACCTCGGCACGCCGGAAGACCTCGCGGCGGCGGAACGCACATACGCACCCGCCGCGCCCTGACGCCCATGACCGCACCGCTCGACAGGGCCGGCCACGCAGCTTTGGAACGAACCCGCGGCGCCGAGCTCGCCACCGCCCTGCGGCGCATCTGTCGACGGCGCGTCGTCGCCGTCGTGCGCGCACCGGGGCGCGTCAACCTGCTCGGCGAGCACACCGACTATAACGGCTTGCCCGTGCTGCCGATGGCCATCGACCGCAGCGTCCTCGTCGCCGTGGCGCCCCGCTCCGATACGACCGTCCGGCTTTTCAACACGGCATCGCGCTTCGCCGCTCATCGCTACAAGCTGGCCGAGACCATTTCCCCCGATCCTCCCGGGGACTGGGCCAACTACTCGAAGGCGGCGGCCCAGGGCCTGATGCGGGCGTATGGCGAATGCTTGCGCGTCGGAGCCGACCTGCTCGTCGACGGCACGATTCCGAGCGGGGCCGGCCTGTCGTCGTCCTCGGCTCTGGTAGTTGCCAACGCCCTCGCCCTGCTCGCCGCGAACGGTGCCGAAATCCCGTACGCAGCGCTCGCCGAACTGCTGCCGGTGGCGGAACGCTACGTCGGTACCCTCAGCGGCGGGATGGACCAGGCCACGAGTCTGCTCGCCCAGGCCGACCACGCACTGAGGATCGATTTCTTTCCGCTGCGGGTTCGACCGGTGCCGCTGCCGCCGGGGTATTCCGTGATCGTCTGCCACAGCCTCGTCGAGGCCGAGAAGTCGGGAGCGGCGCGCGACGCCTACAATCTGCGCGTCATCGAAGGACGCCTCGCGTGTCAGGTGCTCAACCGATCTCTCGGAGCGAGCGCACCGCATGGACTTCAAACCCTCGGAAACCTCGCCACCCTGCGCCCCCGCCGCCCGCTGATCGAGTGGCTCGCGAACCTGACCGCGGTCATCCCGGACCGGCCGCTGTCGCTTGCCGAGATCGCCGCGGCGGTCGGCACGACCCCCGAACGCCTGCGCACCGCGTGCGAGGTCCCGCTTGCGATCGGCGACACCTTCGCACTGGTGCGCCGTACCCGCCACGTTTTGTCGGAAGCCGATCGTGTCGAACTGGCCGAAGAGTCCCTGGCACGCGGCGATGCGGTGAATTTCGGACGCCTGATGGACGCCTCGCATACGAGTTGCCGTGACGACTACGAAATAAGTTGCCCGGCCCTAGAGGATCTCGTCGGACTGGCGCGCGACGCCGGCGCTCTAGGCGCACGCCTGACCGGGGCCGGGTTCGGGGGTTGCACCGTCAACCTCGTGCGCGACGCCGACGTGCCGGCGTTTCTCACCCGTATCGACCGCGCGTTCTATGCCCCACGGCTGCCTCCGGGCGAATCGGTCGGCAACTACCGGTTCATCTTCCGCCCGCGGCAAGGCGCGGAGGTGTGGCGGGGGAAAGGCCGCCCGGGTTAGCAGGCGCCCGAAAAGGACCCGGCCCCCCCGGGGACGCATCGCCCCTTGAACCACGGACCTCTGGCTCGCTACGTCACGGCTCAGACCCGCATGAACACCGCCGACATCCAGGACCGACTCGCCGACTTCATCGCCGCACAACTCGGGATCGCCGCCGTCGCGATCACGGATCTCCACCGCCTTGCCGGCGGGGCGTCGCGCGAGATCTGGTCACTCGAGCTTGCGTACCGAGACGGCGACGAGACGATCTCCAGGCGTCTTGTCTTGCGGCGCGATCCGCACGCCGCCGGCGCCGGCACGGCCGGCGGGCAGGAGTTCCGGCTTCTGCGCGCCGCGTACGCCAGCGGCGTACCGGTGCCGCGCGTTTACTGGTACAGCGACGATCCGGACGTCCTCGAGGCACCGTTTTTTCTGATGGACCGGATCGACGGCGAGACGATCCCGCGCAAGCTGCTGCGCGACCCCGCCCTCGCGGCAGCCCGCGCCGGCATGGCAGCGCAATTCGGTCGCATTCTTGCCGCGATCCACGGCATAGACCGGGTCGCCCACGGCCTGGATTTCCTGACTGCGCCGAGCGACGGCCAGTCGCCGGCACAAAACGAGCTCGATCGCTTCGAACAGATCTATCGCGGCATCACCCTCGATCCCCATCCCGCCTTCGAGCTGGCCTTTCGCTGGTTGCGTTCGCACATGCCCGGGGGTGCGGAGTGCGTCGTCGTCCACGGCGACTACCGTATGGGCAACGTCATCTGCGGTCCGGAAGGTATTCGTGCGGTGCTTGACTGGGAGTTGGCGCACGTAGGCGATCCGATGGAGGATCTCGGCTGGCTGTGCGTCCGTTCGTGGCGCTTCGGCAACGACGATCGGCCGGTTGGCGGGGTCGGCGCACGCGATGAACTGTTCGACGCCTACGCCGGGTCGAGCGGCCGAGCGGTGGACCCGGAGCGGGTGCGCTACTGGGAGATTCTCGGCAACCTCAAGTGGGGCATAATCACCATTATCCAGGCGCGAACTTATCTCGACGGCCATCATCGGAGCGTCGAACACGCCAGCATCGGTCGCCGCACGGCGGAGACGGAGATGGAGTTGTTGGAGCTAATCGGAAGCTGAACGAAGGAGGAGTGCGCCTGGAACAGGCCGTTGGACGGCACGAGGACGGGCAGCCGAGGATGGGACACACAAATCCTGACACTGACAATGGTTGGAGCGAGAATGGCCAAGGCATCTGATGCCGAGTACCTGGAAATCATCACTGGCGCTATCAGCGTCTGTGCCGACTACCGGCCGCGCTTCGGGCACGGGCGCAAGGCCGGTTTCACCGTGGGGGAATTCCAGAAGCTCTATCGAGCGGACCCCTTCTACTCTTGGTTCGGCCTCGACAATCCACTCATGTATGCGGCTCACAGGACAGCCGGCGGAATGACGTCCGTCTACCGGCAGATCGGCATCGGGTGTCAGTGGGTCTTCAATCGGGTCCTTCGGGATTCGCTGAACATCGACGAGGAAGCCGCCAACTGGTCGTATAGCGTCCCGGAATCGAGTGGTGGCCGAGAACGAACGCTCTCCTTGGATGCGAGGATTCCAACGACGGCGCTACCGCCCGGTCCGCGAGGGGATGCCGTGCGTTCGTGGCTCGCGGAGTCCGCGCGACATCTCGAACTTACCAGGAAGGCAGCGCGAGGCCTTCAGGGCGCAGTATTCGAGGTGCGCCAAGGATACAAGAGCAAAGACTCGAAGCGTCAGAATGCTGACGTTGCCAACGCAGCAAACGCCTATGCGCACCAATACCTGCCGGTCGTCGCACTTCTCTCCACCCAGATGGATTCTGACGTTGCGGAGCGCTATCGCCGCGCCCGCTGGCTTCTTCTCGTCGGGAATACGTCAGGCTCTGCGTTTGACAGCACATACGTTTTTCTACGGGAGGTAGTAGGCTACGATCTTGCAGGATTCTTCCGACGCAATGCTGCCTCACTTCGCGCAACTGTCGATGCGGTCCTGCGGAGCCTGCTCAGTGAAAAGTGAACGGACTCGAATGAACTTCTTGCGAACTGAACCAGACGGCCATCTCCGCCGCAGGGACCACCTCACCTTCAAGGGGAACCGGTCCCAGGGTCGGCACGGTTGGCTTCGTCTTACGCCAGCCTACTCACTTCATCTGGTTCAAGGTCTCGTCGCTGGGCTATCCCCCGAAGACGTCGTCCTCGACCCGTTTTGCGGGACTGGGACTACCGCGCTAGCCTGCTCGGGGCAGGGCATCGCCTGTGACACGGTCGACTTGAACCCTTTCCTCGTTTGGCTGGCATCTGCGAAGTGTGCATCTTACGACGAGGCAGAGATACGGCATGCCAATATGGTGGCTCAGCAAGCCGTATCGCAGGGAGTGAACGGGAAGCACGCCTGGGTTCCCCCGATCCAGGACATTCATAAGTGGTGGTCCGATTCGACGCTCCACGCGCTGTCAGGGCTGTTCGCCCGGATATCCGAGGAGCCAGCCTCCCGGGCGCGCGATCTCCTCCGCATCGCTTTCTGCCGTACCGTGATCGAGACGGCCGCGGTCAGCTTCCGGCACCAGTCGATGTCGTTTCGGCGGGCCGACACACAGCCCACGTTGTTCGACGAACCGGCTTCTCAAATCGTCGCGGGTCACTTCGAGCGCGCCCTTGCTGGTGTTCTCGATACCGCAGCCGAGACGCCGACGGGGATCGTCGGTGTCTATCTCGGAGATTCACGGAACCTCGATCGGCTCCTCCCACCAGAACGGTATTCGGCGGTCATCACTTCGCCACCGTATCCCAACCGGATGAGCTACATCCGCGAGTTGCGACCCTACATGTATTGGCTCGGCTACCTCACTGATGGTCGTCAGGCCGGGGAGCTGGACTGGAAGGCGATCGGCGGAACGTGGGGATGTGCAACGAGTCTCGTCGCGAAGTGGGAACCAAGTACGAGGATTACCGTTTCCTGGGGGCCGTTCGACGCCTGTATCAAGGGGATCAAAGGACATAGCGATCTTCTTGGTCGCTATGTCCACAAGTACTTCGAAGATGCTGTCCTCCATGTGGAAAGTCTCGTAAGGGTTCTCGCCCGCGGGGCGCGGGTTCATTACGTCGTCGGCAACTCGAAGTTCTACGACGTGCTGCTTCCCACGGAAGAGATCTACGCCGCGATATTCCGGGCCGCTGGCCTGGGAAATGTGGCGGTCGAGCGGTTCAGAAAGCGGACCTCGAAGAAGGAGCTGTTCGAGTTTGTCGTTCATGGTACGAAACCATAGATGGCCTACCGGTGCGCCGTCTAACGCATAGCGGTTTGGAGTGGACGGCCCGCCGCTGAACCGGCGCGCTGGCGGTCGGGCGGTTGCCGGTTCGGTGAGTCGCGTTGGATTTCACGACGACCCGACGACCCGACGGCCCAGTCCGTAACGACTCACCGACTGACAGCCTGGTAAGTAACAGCCTGCACCCCGCCGAATCGCGCCCATGCAAGACCGACCCACGTACATGGAGCTGTTGAACGCCGTCCAACAGTTCATCGAAAACGACGTCGTCCCGGCACTGGAGGGACCGAAGAAGTATCATGCCCGCGTTGCCGCCAACGTCCTCGCCATCGTCAGCCGTGAACTCGCGACCGAGGAAACGCACCTGCGCAGCGAATGGGAACGCCTGGGCACTCTGCTCGACGACGACGCTCCGCCGCCGGTGGGGCGCGAGGCGCTGCGCACCCGGCTGCGCCGGCGCAACCTGGCGCTCTGCGAACGCATTCGCCGCGGCGACGCCGACGCCGGACCGTGGCGCGCGGCGGTCTGGGAGCACGTACGGCAGACCGTGGTAGAAAAGCTCACGGTGGCGGACCCGAGACCTCCCTCCACATCACCGGCGTCGTCTCCGGGCACGCCTGGGTGAATTCCTCCGACGCGAGCACTGCCGGATCGACGCGGCGGCGCTCGATGCGCTCGAAACCCAGACGATTGAAGAACCCTTCGGCGGTATCGGTGAGCAAGTATACCCGGGTCACCCCGGCGGCCTGCGCCGCGGCCAGCGCCGCGCCCGCCAGCGCCTGACCGAGCCCGCGTCGACGCCAGGCGGACACCACCGCCAGCGACCGCAACAACGCGGCGCGCCCGTACACCTCCAGCGCCACACAACCGACCACCTCGCCATCGACACGTGCCACGAGCGCCCGCGCGAAGTGCGCGGCGAGGCCGGCCTGTGGCAGATCGCACCGCGCCAGCAGCTCCAGGACCGCAGCGAGGTCCGCCGGCCGCGCCGACTCGATTACCGGCGGTCGTCGAGCCTCTCGGCCTCGCCGGCCCGCCCGGAAAGAGCTGTCGTACATGGCGGGAAGCGTTACGCCGGCCCAGAGACCGCCGCCATCGCAAGCAGCCGGAACGCCGACTGCGGCTGCTGAAAGCCCTTGAGGTGGAGTTCCCCGGTCGACTCGGCGACGAACCGCCCGTCGAGCTCCCCGAAGCTCCGGGCAGAAATAATTATCTCGCCCGGGCCGGCGAAATCCGACAGGCGGGCAGCCAGGTTGGTGACGTTGCCGATAACCGCGTAGTCCCGTCGCCCCTCGTAGCCGATGAATCCACAGGTGGCGTAGCCGGTGTGGATGCCCATCCCCGCGTGAATGCCGTAGCCCTTGCGCGTCCACTTCGCGCGCAACCGCTCGACGTCGGCGCGCATCGCCAGAGCCATCTGCGCCGCGCGCTCGACGTGATCGGGCTGATCGACGGGATCGTTGAAAAACACCATGAACCCGTCGCCGGCAAAGCGCTCGAGCGTACCCTCGTACTCCGCGATCCGGGCCCCCATGGCGCAGTGGTATTCGTCCAGCGTCGAAATCACCTCCTCCGGTTCGACCGTGTCGGAAAAGGAAGTGAAGCCGCGCAGGTCGGCAAACAGCACCGTCACCAGTTTGCGCTGGCTACCGAGCTCGGCGGCGCCGCCACGGGCCATTACCTGATCGATGATCTGCGGCGGGAAATAGCGCTTGAGATCGGCGAACTCCCGCTCGCGGGCGACCAGCCGTTCCGTCGCCGCAACGCGCATGACTGCCTGCACCGCTTGTTGTCCGGCGGCCGCCAGGGCGTCGACGTCTGCCTGTTCGTAGGGGTCGTTGGACTTGCGCGCACCGACCGCCAGTCCCCCAACGACGCGCTGTTCGTGCACCAGCGGCACCAGCAGCGTCGCGCCAAGCCGGTCGAACCCGGCTTCGCACTCGGCACGTACATTGACATACTGAGGTTCGACCGCGAGCTGCGCCCGCAGCACGTCCCGACGCGTCGCGCGCACGAGCTGCACGATCGGCTCGGCCTCGATCGGCACGGCGCCGCCGGGCACCACACCGGCGGCACGGCTGTGTTCGCGATCGTCGACGGCACCGGGCAGCAGGAACGCCACCGTGCTGCGGGCGTCGCACAGTCGTGCTGGCGCAAGCGCCGCCACGTCCAACACGTCGGGCACCGTCACCGCCGCGGCAAGGTCGGTGCCGACGTCGCGCAGCAGTTCCGCAAACCGTGCCCGTTGCGGGTAGAGTCGAGAATTGAGCCGCGCCTCGAAGCGCGGCCAGAAGTAGAGCAACGGGAACAGCAAGGCGCCCACCGCGTACGGTCGCACCGACACCAGCAGGAACGCAACGACGCTGAGAATGGCGACCGCCGCCGTGTACAGCACCGCTTTGCGCACGGCGATGCGCGCGTTCATCAACGCCGGACGCAGCGTCACGCGCGCCAGCGCAAGGACGAAGACGGCCACCGGCCACGTGAGGAAGCGGCTGTCGATCTCCAGCGCCCCGAAGGTCTCCCGCGCGAATTGCACCAGACCGAACGGCATAAGACCGACCACCACCCCGGCGAGCAGAATCCGCGCCCGCTGCGCAACCAGCGGGTCGGCGCGGTGGACCGCCAACCGCGCACAACGGAAGGTGAACGCGCCAAGCCCGATCAGCAGCACGCCCGCGCTGATGTTGCGCGCGTACGCGAAAACACCCTCGAATCCGGCCCCGGCCCCGGCAAGATTGGCGGCGGCTTGCAGGGCGCCGGCACCGTACACCCACCAGAGCACTCCGGGCCGGCGCACCAGCAACGGGTGAACCACGGGAAAAGCCAGCAGCATGTGGAACGGCACGTAAGGCACCAGGCCGACGACAAAGAAGAAATAGTCGGCGTTCCAGCCGTGCGCCTCGTCGATCGGGACAAATCCCGTCAAGAGCGTCCCGCCAACGACGCTGCACAGCGACAGCAAGGCCCAGCTCGGGGTCTCGTAGGGACGCAGCAGAAAGACGGTAACGCCGACGAACAGGAACAGCAGGGCAATGACATCGGTCGCCCCCTGCGTGAAAACGAAGTCGTCCCATTCCCAGGGCCGCACGGCGATCGTGATCTCACGCAGCTCACCGCTCGCACTCCGCATCGTAATGGTGTTGGTCGCCCCGATGTCGGTCACGACGTTGGGGCCCGTGGTCTGTCCCCGCAACGCCGCCGCCGATACGTCAAGGCCGTTTATCCGGAGAATGCGTCCACCACCCCGCAAGCCGGCCTCGGAGGCGTCGCCGTGCGTCGGCGAGATGGTCTGACCATCAAGCATCCAACCCACGTTCGGCGTGCCGAACCGGTCGAACTTATCCGCGAAGGCAAGCGCCAGTCCTACCAATGATAACGCAACGAAAAATGCGAAGACCGCCTTCTGAACCGGCGTTCCGTCGAGCAGCGACATGCGCGCCGGTACCCTAGCACACCGTCCTAACAAGGCGACCGGACCGGCGGCAAGAACCGGCGGCGGCCCCCCCGAGTTATTCGCTTGCCCTTTCGACGCCACACGAGCTACGCAACGCCAGGGAGGATTGACGGATGCCGTACCTGCGCAAAACCGCCGGACGCGGGAGGTTCGTCGCGTTGGCGATAGCCCTGCTCCTCGCAACGATAACCGGCTGTGGCGACGACGACGGCGTGCCCGCATCGGGTTCGACGGCTACCGTCGCCAGCCCGATTATCGATGGACCGGTCGGCGGCGGTGCCGGCGTGCCGTTTGTCGCCACGACCGTATTCGACCTGGCCGCCGTGGGTTACACACGCGCCGAGTACTTCATTTCCGGCACCGCAACGGCCTACAGCGCCGCCGCGGAGCTATCCGAAGACGGCAAGTGGACCGTGGAACCGAACGAAACGGCGGCGTTCAGGACACGTATCCTGGTCCACCGCCCGATCGACGGGAACCGGTTCAACGGCACGGTCGTAGTCGAATGGTTGAACGTCAGTGGCGGCCGCGACGCGGCGCCGGACTGGATCTACACGCACACCGAGTTGGTCCGCAGCGGGTACGCCTGGGTCGGCGTATCGGCGCAAATCGTTGGCGTGGAGGGCGGCGGGTCCATGCTGGGTCTGCCGGGGACGCCGCTGAAGACGGCGGACCCGGAACGGTACGGGACGCTTGTACACCCCGGCGACAGTTTCTCGTACGACATCTTCTCGCAAGCCGGTCAGGCCTTGCGGAACCCGCGGGGCCCGGCACCGCTCGGCGATTTACGTATCGCGGCGCTGCTCGCGGCCGGCGAGTCGCAATCGGCCTTCCGCATGGTCACGTACATCAACGCCATCCACCACCGTGCCCGTATTTACGACGGGTATCTCGTCCACAGTCGGGGCGGCGGCGGTCTCTCCGGGGCCCCTCTCTCCGAAGCGCCACAGCCGCGTATTGCGGTGCCGGCGGCAGCGCGCATCCGCGACGATCTCGATGCCCCCGTGCTCACCCTGCAAACCGAAACCGACCTCACCATCCTCGAGTCCGTCGCCGCTCGACAGCCCGACACGGCTGCTTTCCGACTCTGGGAAGTTGCCGGAACCGCCCACGCCGACACTTACGTGGGAGGGATTGGGGCAACCGATCTCGGCAACTCGCCCGACGCTGCCCGCCTGGTTCTCACGCAGTCAGCCGTCCCCGGCGTGACCTGCCGTCTCCCGATCAATTCCGGTCCTCATCACTTCGTCGCCAAGGCAGCTCTCTCAGCCCTCAATCGCTGGGTGCGTCTGGGCACGCCGCCGCCGTCGGCACCGCGGATCGCGGCCTCCGCCTCGCCCCCCTACACGATCGAGCGTGACCCCTACGGAAACGCGCGCGGTGGGATTCGCACGCCCCAGGTCGACGTGCCCATCGCCACGTTCTCAGGTGACGGCCGTGGCTCAATTGTCTGCCTGCTCTTTGGCACTACAACACCCTTCGACGTGGAGACACTGGCAGAACTGTACCCGACTGCCGAGGATTACGTGTCGGCGTTCAACGCCGCCACCGACCGCGCGTTGCAGACCGGGTTCATCCTCGCGCCCGACGCCGAGCTGATGAAGGCCGCGGCCGCGGATGTGTTCCGGGAGTGAGTGGGGAGTGGCACGCGGTAAATGGCGAGTGGTCAGTGGTCCGCGATCCGTGGTCGGTCAAGGTCCTCAACTTGCCACCCGCCATCCGCCTCACCCCGCCTGGAACACCAGCCCACCGTCGACGACGAGTTCCTGCCCGGTAATATAGCTGGCCTCGTCGGAGAGCAGGAAGATCGTCGCATACGCCACTTCCCAACCGGTGCCCTGACGCCCGAGCGGCACGGGGGTGTGCGCCCGACCGGGACGCATCGAGGTTGCCAGGCGCCCGAGCGGCGTGTCGATAAGACCGGGCACGACCACGTTGGCGCGAACACCGCAGGGCGCGCCTTCGAGCGCGACGTGACGGCAAAGACCGAACATCCCGGCCTTCGACGTGTCGTAAGCGGGAATCCGACTTCCGGGCCGCAAGCCGGCAACCGACGAGACGAATACGATCGCACCGCCACCGGTCATGCGGGGCAAAGCCGCACGTGACAGAAGAAAATGCGCACGGAGATTCACCGCCATGACCAGATCCCAGACCTCCGGGTCCGTGCCCCCCAGCTCCCTGCCTCCGGCGATACCCACATTGAGCACCAGCCCGTCCAGACCGTCGAGACGCGCGCTCGCGTCGGCAACCAGACGCGCGCACGTTGACGCATCGGCCACGTCACCCAGGAGCGCTACCGCCTCGTGTCCCTCGCGGGCCAGCCAGTCGACGGTCCCCTGTAAAGCTGCGCCGTCGAGGTCGGTTACCGCCACACGCGCCCCCTCGCGCGCCGCCAGTACTGCCATGGCTCGCCCGTTGCCGATGGGCGGATCGGCATCCTCGATGGCACGCGTGCCCGCCCCCACCACCATGATCCGACGACCCGCCAGTCGACCTCTCGCCGCAGCCTGTCCGCATGCTTCCGCAGGAAGCTCTCGCCGTATCGTCATGCCGTAGGAAGTACCGGCTGCCCGCGTATCAGGTCAACAAGTCGCCGCCGCATCGACCGCGGCCGAAGGCATGCCACGTGGCGTGTCGGCAACAATATAAATCTAACAACGATACATGTTCGCCGGTCTGTTACCGCAGCAACGGCTCGATGTAGCACCTGACGACCCACACGACGCGGACTGGGACGTAGACGAGTCCCGCTCCCGACGACTCACTCGCCGCATCGGCGTCGGCGCGCCTCTTGCTCCGCGCCATCGGCACGACCCCAGCGATCGACGCGCGACCAGGAGAGGCTCCATATGCATCCGCACCACGTTCCGCGCTCGCCCCGCCCTGCGGCAAACGCCTTCGCGGCCATCCCACGCCGGCGGCGAGTCGAGCAATGTCTAGTCTGGATGGCCGCGGCGCTCCTCGGGACCTTCCCATCGGCGCTGCGAGCAGGTCAGCCCACCGACGATGCCCCGTCCGTCACCATCCAGGTGCTGGACGCACAAAGCGGAGCCCCCATCGCCGCGATGCCCGTGAGCCTCAAGGAAAAGCACCCCGACGGCTCGTTGCGCGTCGTCACCCACGGCAGCACGGACGCCGACGGCACGGTCACCTTCGAAGCCTCGGGCCTCGGCACGGGTCACACCTATGTCCTCGAAGCACACCGCCCCGATAAAGGCGGCGTCGGACGCAGTCACGAGATCACTACCGCAGGCAAGGCGGTCGTCGTCATCGGCGACGGGCCCCTGACGGTTACGATGATCGACGCGTTCTCGCTCGCACCGCTGGCCGGCAAGCGCATCAGCGCCTACGAACGCCTCGCTGACGGCTCCCTCAAATGGGCGAAGGGGCAGGATACCGACCTCGACGGCCGCACCGTCTTCAACCTCCCCAGCCTCGGAAGCGGCCGCACCTACGTCCTGAAAACGCAGGTCTTCAACGGCGGCTCCTCGGAAAGCGAGGACCTCACCGCGGCCGGCGACTACACCTTCAAAGTCGGCACGCTGACCGTCACCGTTATTGCCGGTGGCACCGAAGATCCGCTGCCGGGCCTGCGGGTCACCGCTCTCGAACGCCAGGCCGACGGGACGCTCAAGTGGACCAAGCAGGGTACGACAGACGACCACGGCGTGATCCGCTTCGATCTCCCCGGCCTTGGCCAGGGACGCACATACGTCCTGCGCGCCGCCAGTCCGTGGGATGGCAGCACAAAGACGAGCAACCCGCTGACCCAGACGGGCGCCTTCACGATCCCGATCGGCAACGCTCCGCTCCGCGTCACCCTCATCGACCACGTCAGCCGCCAACCGCTGGGCACCATCAAGATCACGGCGTACGAACGCCTCCCGGACGGCACAGGCCGCTGGGTGGCGCAGCGCACCACCGACGCGAACGGTCTGGCGATATTCGACCTCGACGGTCTCGGCGAGGAGCGGCTCTACTACCTGACCACGAAGGTCTACACCAATACGGCGACCTCACCCGATCTCGGCAGCGCCGGCGACTACGAGTTCGCCGTCGGAACCCTCGAGGTCACGGCCATTGGCGGCCCCGACCGAACGGCTCTGGCGGGCCATGAAATCGCCTGCCGCGAGAAGCGCACCGACGGCACCTTGCACACCATCGGCCGCGGTTACACCGACCCCAACGGCGTCATCCGGTTCGACCCACCGGGCCTCGGCACCGGCCGGGTCTACGTCCTCGAAGCCAAGAGCCCGGTGGACGGCACCAGGAAGAGCAGCGACCCCATCGACGCCCCCGGCCGCTACACGTTCACCGTCGGCAATGCCCCGCTCGACGTCGTCGTCACCAACTACTTCAGCGGCGATCCGCTCGCCGGTCTTCGCGTCTCGGCTCACGAACGTCTCGCCGACGGTAAGCTGAAGGCGGTAATCAGCCGCACTACCGATGTTGCGGGCGCCGTGAGCTTCGATCTGCCGGGCCTCGGCAGCGGGCGGACGTACGTGCTGACGGCGGTACCGTACGGAACCGGCGCCGTGTACAGCCGCGACCTGCAAGCGCCCGGACGCTTCGAATTCCGGGTCGGCAGTGTCGAGGTGACTGCGGTTAGCGCCGGCGACGGCAGCCCTCTGCCCGGCCTGCGCGTCGTCGCCCGGGAAAAGCAAAGCGACGGGCGGTTGAAAACCGTAACCACCGGTAAGACCGACGCCGCGGGCCTCATCCGGTTCGATTTCCGCGTACTCGACGGGTCGAAAACCTATGTCCTCGAAGCCGTAAGCCCCGTCGACGGTAGCCTGAAACGCAGTGGGGAGATCAGCGCTGCCGGAAGATACGTGTTCACGGTCGGTAACCCCCCGGTGGCCGTTTCGCTGCGCAATGCGCTCAGCGGCGAGCCCCTCGGCGGTATCTCGATTACCGCCTACGAACGCACCGGCACTCGTCTCCGCTGGGTCCGCTCGCTGACCACCAACGTCGCCGGGGAAGCCGCCTTCGACTTGGACGGCGTCAACGCCGGCCGCATCTACTTCTTCCGCTGCAAACCGTACAACGGCGGTTACGCGGACAGCGCCGACGTCACGCACGCGGGCCCCTTCGACTTCCTCGTCGGCGCTCTCGAGGTCACGGTAATCAGCGGCGCGACCGGTGGGCCGCTCGCCGACTCCGAAGTCGCCGCCTACGAGCTGCAATCCGACGGTCGCCGGAAGTGGACCCGCGCCGGCATCACCGACGCCGCCGGCATCATCCGCTTCGATCTTCCCGGCCTCGGCAACACGGCAACCTACGTTCTCGAGGGTCATAGCCCCGTCAACGGCAGCCACAAATACAGTGACCCGCTGAACCAGCCCGGCCGCATCACTTTCGTCGTCGGCAACCGGGCCCTCAACGTGCTCCTCGTCGACGGCATGAGCGCGGCACCGATTACCGGCGCCGGGGTCGGCGCCGACGAGGTGCTCGAGGACGGGACCACCCGTTGGGCCGCATGGGCCGAAACGGACGCCGCCGGCGTGGTACGCTTCGACCTCGACGGTCTGGGCAGCGGACGGGTCTACATCATCGAGGCCGACCCGTACGCAGCCGGCGGCGTGTCTACGGAGCCAATCCTGGAAACAGGCGACCTCGTCATGCGCGCCGGGACCATACCATTCACCCTCATCGACGCAGACAACGACGTCCCGCTCCCCGGAATCCCGGTAACGGCTTACGAAAAGCTTCCGGACGGTTCGTTGCGATGGGCCAAACGAGCCGACACCGACGCCAATGGCATGGTGCGCTTCGACCTCACGGGGGTGAGTCTCACTACACCCAACTCCCCGACCGGGAGCGTCTACGTCTTCAAAGTACGCCGCCCCTTCGGCGAGGAGAAATCGTACTACAGCGGCCCGGTCGACCGGGAAGGACCCTTCGAGTTCCGGATAACTCGCACCGGTTCCTACCCGCTCGATCTGGTGCCGCCGACGGTGCAAGTCGTCACCCCGGCAGACGGCGCCAACGTCGACGCCTCCGGGTTCACCATGAGCGGCTTTGCCGCAGATAACACGATGGTGGCCGACGTGACGGTCGCCGTCTCTGACCCGCACAAGGGTCTCACGCAGGGCAGCGCCGCTTACGACGCGGCAAGTCAGCGCTGGACCTACACCGTAACGGCGGCGATGGTGACAGAAGGCGCGACCGTGATGTTGACGGTCAGAGCAAACGACCAGGCCCGCAACCAGTCTTCGGCAATGGCGATCGTGCGCGCCATCGCCGACGCGGCGCCGCCGCAAATCGTCGTGAGCTCGCATCGGCAGGGCGACGAGGTCGAAAAGACCGGCTTCTTACTGGCCGGCACGGTCACCGACGACATCGGGGTTACCGCCCTCGAAGCCACCGTCGACGACCCGGTTCTCGGTCGCACCGTCAGTGGCCAGCGCGTCGACGTCGCGCCCGGCAGCGGGGCGTGGACCTTCTCGGTTCTCAACGGGCAGGTGACGCAGGGTCAGACGATCCGGATCGCTCTCGAGGCCAGGGACGCCGCCGGTCACACCGCTACGGTCGCGCTCGATCTGGTCGTCGTGGCGGTGGACTTCGAAGGCACCCACCTGATCAACCGCATCACTTTCGGAGCGACTCCACAGCTCTTCGCGGAAGTCGGACAGATCGGCGCGAACGCCTTTCTCGCCCAGCAGTTGAATCCGCTGGCGGTCGACGATTCGGCCTTCGTTGCCATGATGGCGGGGCAGCCCCGCCCGGCCAGTATCGCCGAACTGCAGGCGTATGTCCTGCAACATGCCATCTACAGCCGGCGGCAACTGCGCGAGGTGATGACGTGGTTCTGGGACAACCACTTCAGCACCGACCAGAGCAAGCACGGAAGCGTCGCGTACGAAGTGGCTGAGAACGACGCCTTTCGCGTCAACGCCCTCGGCGACTTCCGGATCTTGCTCGACATCAGCGCCAAGAGCCCGGCGATGCTGGAGTACCTCGACAACGCCATCAGCACCAAAGGCAGTCCGAACGAGAACTACGCCCGCGAGTTGCTCGAGCTGCACACGCTGGGCGTCGACGGCGGCTATACCCAGGGCGACGTCGAGGAGGTGGCGCGGGCTTTCACCGGCTGGACCGTTCAGAACGGTCAGTTCGCTTTCGACGCGGCAAACCACGACACCGGCGTCAAGGTAGTTCTCGGGCGGACGCTCGCCGCGGGCCGCGGCATCGAAGACGGCGAGGAAGTCCTCGACATCCTCGCCGGCCATCCCTCCACGGCACGCTTCCTGTGCACGAAACTGTCCAGAGTGTTCGTGAGCGACACGCCAACGCCTGCTCTGGTGGACGGCTGCGCCGGCGCTCTCGCCGGCGGCGGCGGTCTGATCTCGCCGGCGGTGGAGAGGATCTTGCGTTCGCCCGAAATGGGTGACCCGCGGCACTTCCGGGCGAAGGTGAAAACGCCGCTCGAATTCACCGTCGCCGTCGTGCGCAACTTCGGCGCGACGCCGAATACGGCGGGGTTGCACCGCGCCATGGGAGACATGGGAATGAAGCTGTTCCTCAACCCGATTCCCACCGGCTATTCGGAAACCGGCGACGACTGGATCAACTCGAACACTCTCTTGCAGCGCATCGTCTTCGTGAACGACGTGGCGCGCAGCTTACCGGGCAGCGGCGTCACCGGCGTGCAGTTGCAGCAGTTCTTCCGCACGGCGGGTTTCACCACTGCCGACGGGATCGTGGGGTTCCTCTTCCAGATGTTGTTCCACCACGATTACACGACGCTCGACCGGCAGGTGGCCCTCGACCTCCTGACGGCGAACGGCATGGAGACCTTCGACCTCGATGCCCCGAACGCCGACGCGAAGCTGCGCCGCATGGTGGCCACGGTGATGAGCTACCCCGGCTATCAGTTCCAGTAAGCCCGAGGAGAGGACCCATTCATGGTAACGCGACGTGAGTTCTTCCGCTACTTGGCGGCCGCCTCGGCGGCGACCGCCGGCTTCGCACTGAGCAATCCCTTGCGTCCACGCCTCCGCATGGCACGCGCAGCGGTCGGCAAGACGCTCGTCGTTGTCTTCCAGCGCGGGGGTTGCGACGGGCTGAACACGGTAATCCCGTACGGGGATCCGAACTACGCCGGCCTCAGACCGACCATCGGCATCGCACCGCCCTCGGCGGGCGACCCGGCCTCGGCAGTCGACCTCGACGGCTTCTTCGGCCTCCATCCCGGCCTCGCGGCGCTCGCGCCGATCCACGCCGAGGGTCACCTCGCCGTGCTGCCGGCGGTACAATACCCGGATGCCTCGCAGTCGCATTTCGACAGTCAGCTCTTCATCGAAAGCGCGGCCGTCTCGAAGACCCTCGACGGCTGGCTGAATCGGCATCTCGTCACCGTCCCACAACCCGCCGCGCTGCGCGCGGTCGGCTTCGGCGCGGAACTGCCCGACGCGCTGCGCGGGCAGGCGGTGGTGTCGGCGTTCAACGACATCACCGACTTTACGCTCGGATTGCCGGATGGGGAGGAAGACGTCCTGCTCGCCGATCTCGGCCGAATCTACAGCCAGCAACCGGACGACACCAAAGCCTACCGCACGCTGGTCCAAAACAGCGGCCGGGTCGTCATCAACGACCTCGCCGTCCTGAGCGAAGTCGACCCACGCAGCTATGTGCCCGCCAACGGGGCCGTCTATCCGAACTCAACCTTCGGGACCCAGCTTCGACAGGTGGCACAGCTCGTCAAGGTGGGCCTCGGATTGGAGATCGCCGCGCTGAGCATCGGCGGCTGGGACACGCACACGGACCAAGGTGGCGGACAGACGAACGGCCAGCAATCGCGCCGTCACCAGGATTTTGCGCGCGGGATCGCCGCGCTCTATGCGGATCTCGGCCCGATGATGCAGGATGTCGTCGTACTCACGATGACCGAGTTCGGGCGCACCGCACGCGAGAACGACAATCGCGGCACCGATCACGGCCACGCCGGCGCCTGGTTCGTTGCCGGGCACGCGGTCCGCGGCGGGATGTACGGCGCATGGCCCGGTCTCGGGACTGCGCAGATGGTGCGCGGTCGCTACCTCGATCACAGCCTCGACTTCCGCGATGTCATGGGCGACGTGCTGACGCGCCACATGGGGAATACGGACCTGGCCACGCTCCTGCCCGGGCACACGTACACGCCCGTCGGGTTCATGGCGTGAGAAAGGCGCCGCCGCCGGACCGAGCCGGGGAACCGACACGCCAAGGATTTTCGACGTCGCCCCTGGCTAACCAATTTGTTGACAGGGAGCCAACCCATCGCATAGAAGGCTGCATATCCTAACCCGATGGGAGGCCTCCGATGCGTGTCTTCTCTGCGCCCGGCCCGGTGCGGTGCATGCTCTCGGCTGCAGTTCTCTCCACGGTGGTCGTCGCCTTGCCCCTGCCGGCTCGTTCCCTGGACGTGACCGCGTGCGGTCAGACCGTTCCTGCCGGGACGGTCGGGGTGGTGGTGGGGGACCTGGTCTGCCCGTTCGCCGAGTCGATAACGCTCGAGCGCGGGGCGACGTTGCAAATGAACGGTTACGCCGTCTCGGCGGAGAGTTCGGTCAATGGCCACGTCGGCATCGCCTGCCTGGCGGGACGCTGCCGCGTCGAGGGTCCCGGCCGGGTGAGCGGCTTCGGGGGCGTCGCGATCACCGGGCTCGACCCGAGCCGACTGGAGGTCTCTGACGTCGAGGTGAGCGACAGCGGGATCGGGATCCTTGGCAATCGATTGAGGCTGAACAACGTTCAGCTCCGAGCGCACCAGGACTGGGGGGCGAGCGCGGATCGCCTCGTCGCCACCAACGTCGCCGCCTTCGACAACCCGGGCTACGGTATTACCGGCAAGAACCTGCGTCTCACCGACGTTTCCGCGACCGGTAACGGACATGACGGCGTGTATTGCAACCGCCTGAGGGCCGAGCGGCTGACGTCCACGGGCAACGGCGGATACGGAGTGCGGGCGATCTATCCCGGCGTCAATACACTCAAGGCGTCAACGGTGACCGGCAACACGACCGCCGACATCGGTGCACAGCGGACTCCCCGCCTGCCGGGCGGCACCACGTGCGGAACGAGCCGTCGTCTGAGCGAGGGCAGCGTCGATCTCGGCACGTGGGGCGTGTGCACCAACGACTGACGGCGGCTCACCGGACCGAGCGCTGCACGGCGGCCCTGTCTGGCTTATTCGCGTGGAACCCGTACGCTCCCACCCATACACCGGCCCGGCGTCGCCGCAGTGCCTGCACAGACATTCATCCCCCCGCCGGCGTGCGGTCAGACGAGCAGTGGGTCACTGGGCGATGCACGCCGGGCGGCTGCTCAGTGCTCTCTCCGTGCTGTTGGTTGCCGGGACGTACACCGACGCCGCCGCGGCCACCGCGTGTCTGGGCTTATCCCCTTCGGATGTCGCCAAGGCCGTGCGCCTCGCCTGCGTGGCGCACGACCGTGCCGCCCGCAAAGGTGGAATCCCCGACACGTCGAGGGTCCAGAGGGCGGACGTCAGCACCGACTGCCGCAGCGAAGCGATTGCCCTGTGCGGCAACCTGGCGGAACTTTGCTACGGCGACGCCTGGGATGCCGGGTCCCGTTCGTTCACCGGCGCGGTCGCGGACCGCTGCGGACGCCGTACCGGCAAGCTCTGCACCAGGGCTCTGGTGCACGAGGTCGAGGCCGCCGGGAGCGGTACCGACTGGCTCGACCGCCTGGAGAGGCTGTGCCCCGACCCGGTCACGGCGGATCTCGGCGGGACCTGCGACGGCGTGGCAGGGAACGCCGCGGCCCGCAGTTGCCTGAAGGCGGCGATCGCCTCCCTGGCCACCAGTATCGACCCTACGCTGCCGCCGGTGTCGCCGGCAAGTTGCGGGTTCCCTGGCTCCGGGGTTGTCAAGCCCGTGGTCCCCGGTCGCGAGTTCGACCCGGCCCTGTCTCCATGGCTCCAGCCCGTCACTGCCGGTCCAGCCCTGGAACCCGCGGGGAACAACGCCTCCATGCTCGATTACATCCGGCCGTCGCCGGCAGGCGCAATAGTGCTGAGCGTCCGCGAATGGACCTTCCCCGTCTACAACATCGTCTCCGACCCGGTTGCCGACTGCGATGCCGCCTTCCGGCACCGCTGCTTCAGCGACGTTACGATGGAGGACGTCCGGCTTACCCGTCCCTGGAACCCGACGGGACCCGCCATCCGCAATGTGCCGATTCCAACCGGGGTGGACCTCCGGCCCGACCCGATGGGTGACAGCCATATTGCCATCGTCGACTGGGTGCACGGCATCGAGTACGACTTCTGGAGCTGCCGCAAGGACGCCGACGGGACCTGGAAGAAGATCGCCTGGTCATTCGCGGCCGGCGGCGACGGTGAGTTGCATTACGCCTGCGAGGCCGGCGGCAAGGTGTTCCTCAAAGGCAGTGGTAACAACGTCATCGGTCCCGACACCGCGAAAGGGTCGGGCTTCGCGCTCACCACCGGCCTGATCCGACCGGGCGAAATCGCGGGCGGCGGGCCCATCGAACACGCGCTTGCCCTGTCGACCACCCTCGCCGCCAGCGGCGGTCCGGTTCCGCCGGCCCTGTTGAGCGACGGTTATGGCCCCGCCTACCCCGACGCCCCGCCGGAGGGCGCGCGCCTGCAGCTCCGTCCGGATGTGTGGACCGACTCCACGATAGACGCCCAGCCGTGGACCAGCCTCGATAAGTCCATGGCCCGCGCCCTGCGCGACTACGGCGGGATCGTCACCGACCAGAATAGCGCGGATACGATCGACTTTTACGCCGAGGGGACCTCGTACGACCCCGCCATGTACGCGGGCATTCCGGCTGTCTCCGCCACGGAGCCGTACACCATGGTTCTCGCACCGTCGCTTTTCACCTCGGCCAACGCACGGTTTCTGGAGGTGCCGGTAATGCTGGGACCGGACGATGCGGGAGCCAGGGACTCGGACGGGGACGGCATGTTCGACGCCTTCGAAATCGCGATGGGATGGATAGACGGTTTCCGCGCCGGTTCGATCGCCAACGCGCACGAGGACCCGGACGGCGACGGACTGACCAACCTCGACGAACAGCGCTGCCTGCACTCGCGCTGGGAAGACCATCTCGTCTCGTGGGCCGGTTTCGCCGACAACCCGCCGGGCCAGTATCCCTGCAACCCGCACGACGCCGACACCGACCACGACGGCTACGACGACGCCGCGGAGATCGCCGCGAGGACCGACCCCACGGACTCGTGCCGCCATCCGTAACGTCGGCCATCGTCAGTCGGCGGCGGATCAGGCACGGCGAGATCTCCGGCTGACGGCTCACTTCCCTCCGAGCAGCACCCGAATCACCGCGGCCCGCGCGGCAGGATCCTTCAGCCCCGCGGTTGGACACCCACCACGTCTCCTCACGGGTCGCCTGACTCGCCACCGCGCCGCCCCGACCTGTACCGGCGAGCCCCCGCGGGAATCGGGCCCCTTCGGGCTTGTGCGATCACCTCGAGGACACCGCCGGCTGCCTGGGAACCCCGGCACCGCTTAATGCGGCGGCTGTGTCGTCACGTCGAACACGTCGAGGTCGGGAACTTCGTGTGATGCGAAGAAGTTTCGGACAACCGCCGGATCGGACCGCCGCCGGCGCACGCGGTTGCCGGTCGCGAGCGTTCGAACGTACTTGCGTACAGGTGTCTCGTCAGCCACACATCAGCCCCACCCCAGAACACCGGCAGTTGTTCGGCTCTTGCGCTGGGCTGTGCTATGGTCAAGTGGCAGGAGGCTTGAATGGACATCTCAACCCTTGCGCGTATTGAGGCAGATATCGGCCGGCTGACTCTTGCCGAGCAAACGCTGCTGCTGGAACGGCTTGCCAAGCTGATCCGCAATAGTGCGACCGCAAGTGAGCGGAGCTGGGAAGTGCAGCTGGCGGCAATGGCTGACGATCCGCAGATCCAGCAAGAGATTCTGGGCATCGGAGCGGACTTCGAGAGCGCAAGTGCCGACGGCCTCGCCGGACATTAATGCCCATCCGCCGCGGCGAGATCTACTTCGTCAACCTGAGCCCGGTGCAGGGGCGCGAGCAAGCTGGTGACCGCCCGGTGCTCGTCGTTTCCGTAGATGCCATCAACCGACTGCCCTTGGTTGTCACGGTCGTCGTTGGAACGAAAGGCGAGAATGTAGCCCGCGACTACCCGACGAATGTTCGTGTCACCGCCGCGGAGAGCGGGTTGCCGATGGAAACCGTATTCCTCTGTTTCCAGATCCGATCATTGGATCCGAGGCGCTTCTCGGCGGCGCCAGCCGGCGCAGTCAGTGGGGCGGTGCTCGATCGCGTCGAAGACGCGGTTCGACACTGTCTCGGTCTATAGCCGGCGGTCGGAGCCGCGGACTGCGGACAGGACGGGCTGTTGGACACCCACCACGTCTCCTCACGGGTCGCCTGACTCGCCACCGCGCCGCCCGGACCCGTGCCGGCGAGATCTCCGGCTGACGGTTCACTTCCCTCCGAGCAGCACCCGAATCACCGCGGCCCGCGCGGCAGGATCCTTCAGCCCCGCGAAGGACATGGTTGTTCCCGGAGCGTAGGCCTGCGGATCGGCGAGAAAGGCGTCGAGCTCCGTCTCCGTCCACGTCGCGCCGCGTGCGCGCAGCGCCTCGGAGTAAGCAAAGGACGGATCGCTGGCAGCTTTGCGGCCGACCACTCCGCGCAAGTTCGGTCCGGCGCCGCTGCGCCCGGAGGCATCGGTCGGGTGGCAGACCGCGCACGGCCCGAAGGCGGTCGCCCCGTGGGCAGCCTCGCCTGCCCCACCGTGCACGGCCGCGCGCGACCGGCGCTGCGGTCGGTCGTGGAGGCGGTCGATCACCTCGTGGGCGGTCCGCGTGCCGCTTTCGATCGCCCCGTCAATGAACCCGCGCCACCCGAGCGCAAAGTCGCCGCCGGCGAAGTAAACCCGCCCGGCCGGGGCGCGCAGCGCCGCAAGATACTTCGTAATCTGCTCCTTCCGGAAGATACACCACGTTCCGCGGGCGTACGGGTCGAGGTGCCAGTCGTATGCGAACGTCTCGATCACCTCGGCCTGCGGGAGATAACGCCTTACCTCCGCCTGCACGGCCGATACGGCATGGACGTCGATCTTCCGCGGATCGGTGCCGAAGGCGATCAGGACGCCGCCGTCCTTGCCGCCGTGCGCCGTCATGATCGTCGAGAACGGCTCGGTCTCGGGCGCGAGGGCGAGCATGCGTGGCAGCTCGCCGCGCACGCGAATGTACGCTTTCACGCCGGCGCCGGCGTGCCGTTCCCGAGCGGCGGCAACCTTCAGCGGATCGAGTGACGGGGAGAACTCGATCTGCGCGAGGACGTTCAGCGGCAACGCCGCGATAACCGCGCGAGCGCGTACCGTCTCGTGCGCGGCGGTCGTAACGGCGACCCCGTCCTCGGTCTGCACCACCCGCACCACCGGCGTTTGCAGGCGCACGTCCGGAGCCGCGTCGGCGATCATCGCATCGATCAGGCTGGAGGTGCCGTCACGAAACCGATACCGCGCCACGCTGTCCGAGTAGCGCTGCAGATCGCCACCGGAGAGCGCCCACCAGCGGAGCATGTCGACGAGCCCGGCCTCTTGAAAAGCACCGTGCGCACTGGCGCCGAGAACCCCCTCCAGTAGCGCGCGCTCGTCCGCGGCGAGGTCCATCGCGGTGAGACGGTCGCGGACCGACAAATGGTCGAGGGCCTGCCATGCGTCGGAGAAGAACGGATCGAATGGCCGTGGGAGAGCGGTACTGGCTTCCGCATGGAAACGAGACATCAGCAGGTCGAGCGCCGCGAAGGTTTCCAGCACGGGGAGCGGCATGTCCGGGGCGGCGTCGTCCGCACTCGCACACAGAGCGGCACCGACGAGTGGGCGCATGTCGAGCAGCCCGGCTTCCTTCGCCCGCGTCCCGTCCCACCAGAGGATACGCTCCGGGAGGCCATCGGGTGTCTCTATGAGTTCGAGGCCGTAGCGGTTGGCCTCGGCCCAGACGTGCGGTTGCGTCGAATGGATCCACGTGCCCCCGAGTTCGAAAATCTCGTCGCCGACGGGTACGGCAAAGGTGCGCCCGCCGAGCCGGTTACGCGCCTCGAGGAGCAGAACTCGAAACCCGGCATGCCGCAGCTCGCGAGCGGCGGTCACCCCTGCGAATCCGCCACCGATCACAATGACGTCCGGGGCAGCGGGTTCGGCGGCGCCGGCGGCGATCGAACCGAGCGGCAGGGCAGCGCTGCCCAGCGCGCCGCCCACGGCTTTGAGGAAAGTGCGACGATTGGTGTCAGGTCCTGCAGTCATGTCCGTCCTCCCGCACCGAGCGACCCCTGGGTTAGCAGCAGGGCAACGGCGATACGATAGAGGTGGCCCGGCGGGTTTCGATGGATCGCCGGCGAGCGTGGCGGCTCCTTCCCGTGGGCTCCGTAGGTGTAGGCCTTGTGCCTGCCCCCGTGTCGGCAGACCAGGGCAACCACAAGGGTTGCCCGCACCGGAATTCGTAAATCAGCCGGGGGGTAAAGGACCGAGGCGTCGATTCCCACCTGCGCAGACGGCTGCTATGGGGCGTGCTGGTACGCAGGAGGAGGCCGGACCGATTGCTCTCGACCAATGACCACGATCGGCAACGAGCCGGGCTGACCTACGTCTATCCGGTGGTTTCCCGGCGCGCCCGCGGCGTATCGATCGGCGTCAATCTCAACCCCAACGATGCCTGCAATTGGCGCTGCGTGTACTGCCAGGTGCCCGGCCTCGCCTTCGGCCGGGCGCCGGAGATCGACCTCGATCGGCTCGAACGCGAACTCGATCTGATGCTGCGCCAGGCGCGCAGCGGCGAGTGGATGCTGGCCAATGTCCCTCCCGAAGCCCGCACCCTGCGCGACGTGGCGATTTCCGGTAACGGCGAGCCCACCAGTTCTCGTCAGCTACCGGAGGTCATCGCGATCGTCGAGCGGGTGCTCGGCGCGCGGCAACTCACCGGCACACTCGACGTGGTGCTGATCACCAACGGCTCTCTCGTCCACCATCGGCACGTCCGCGACGCCCTGCAGCGGCTGGCAGCCCTCGGAGGCGAGGTGTGGTTCAAACTCGACGGGGGCACCGACGCCCTGCTGGCCCGCCTGAACGGCAACCCTGCCGGTGTGCGCCGCGCCCGCTCCAACCTCGATATCTCGGCCCGCGCCTGCCGCACGTGGGTGCAAACCATGGCCCTCGACTTCGGCGGGCCAACCCTCGCCGGCGCCGAGGAACACGCCTACTGCGCCCTGTTGAACGAAGTCCGTGCCGCCGGGGCGCGGCTGGCCGGGGTGCGGCTGTACAGCCAGGCGCGTCCATCCCTCCAACCCGAGGCACCACTGCTGCGCGCCCTGCCCGACGACGAACTCGAGGCCCTGGGCCGCCGTATCGCCACGGCAACCGGACTCCAAGTGCGCGTCAGCGTCTGAACGTCGCACCCCAGCCCGCTGCGCGGCGTCATTCGCGGCGCTGACCTATATCACCCTCTCGCACGAACGACGGTCACCGGTGCTAGGGGCGCGGGGTGGCACGCGTGTGTTAGTGAGCCGCGGGCCGATGGGTGACGCGGGCGGGGTACAGAGGATGGGCAGCGGGCGGGCCTGAGTGTTACGCGTGATCTGTTTAAACGTATTGCCGCGCCACTGGTCCCGCGTACGCCGCCGATGGCACGTCGGGTTGCTGGCCTTGCTGGTCCTCGCCTCCGTCCCCGGGGCTCGCGTGGTCGCCCAGCAGCCTTACGCCGAGCCGGCGCCTGGCGAAGAACCCCAGGAAGTCGAGCCGGAAGCCGACGTCGGACGCCACTTCCTGTACCTCGAACTGGTCCTGTCCGGCTTTTACTCCTCGAAAGGCCTGCTCAACGTTCCCTTCGGCAACACGCAACGCACGCACCTCGACTTCAATCCACGCCCGCCCGGCAACTACGTCGGCGTCGACTACGTCCAGACTTTCGGCCCGCAGTTCTTTCTGAACGAGCATGTGCTTCCCGACTGGCTGCCGGTGAGCGCCATCGACCTGCACCCGCGCATTACTTACGAGCAAATGGAACCTGACGCGGGCATCGAGCAGTGGCGCTTCGCGCCGCAGGATTTCTGGGTGCGCTTCAATCCGGGCGGCCTGGATCGAGTCACGCTGCGGGCCGGCCAGTTCGTCATTCCCTACGGTGTCAACCCGATCTTCGCGCCGCGCCAACGCTTCCTGTTGCCGCTCGAAGCCACCGATCTGGGCCTGAAGTGGGACTGGGGACTCGACCTGAAGGGTCCCATCGGCGAGTACGACTGGGAGACCGCGGCCACGATCGGCTGGGGCGAGGGCATTCACAGTTGCGCCAACGGCCATAGTTACCTTCTCATGGGCCGGGTCGGGGCGCCGACCTACTGGGACCTCCAGTATGGCGCCTCGTTCCTTTATGGAGAGCTGCCGATGGTTGCCGGGGCCCTGATTCTCGACTGCAACTCGATTTCCCGCTGGCGCTTCGGGCTTGACAGCTTCTATAAGTACGGCACCTACCTCATGAGCGGCTTGCAGTTCACTTACGGCCAGGACGGTTTCGCCGGCGGCGCGCGGTACATCGGGGTTACCGGCGGCAAGCCCGCCGACGTTCTTGGCGCACTCGGCTGGGTGGACTGGGTGTTGCCTTGGGCGCAAGACCTGCGCCTCGCAATGCAGGCCGAATCGGTCATCCGCGATCTGGGGACACCGGGCTCGGACAACACCGCGGTTATCTTCGAGGCCGGATACTCCATCCTGACATCGGTATCGCTCATGCTCGACTATCGAATCGCGATCAATTCGCCCATGGACGGGGACGCTGATGGTTTGTACTTCACCTTCATCTACTACGGGTCGTAGGGGACCGGCGCGGCGGGTCGGCGGCACCGTGCGACCGGCTCGGCTTGCGCTTCTCTTCTTGCTCGCGATCGCGGCGCCGGCGCGGGCGGAAGGTCCCGTCCCGCCGCCGTTCGTCGACGGGACGGAGGCGGCCGGCCTGCGCTTCCAGCACACCTTCGGCGCCGACAAGCTCGAAAACGTGCTGATGACCACCGGCAGCGGCGTGGCGATGTTCGACTACGACAAGGACGGCTGGCTCGACGTCTTCTTCGTCAACGGCACGTTCATGGATGCCGAAGGCCGTCCGCGCGCCGACAAGCCGACCTCGCACGCCCTGTTTCGCAACCGGGGCAACGGGACTTTCGAGAACGTCACCGCGGCTGCCGGCCTCGACGCGCCGTCGTACGGGCAGGGCGTCGCCACCGCCGACTTCGACGGCGACGGCTTCGTCGACATCTTCGTCACCAACTACGGGCCCAACCGGCTCTACCGCAACCGCGGCAACGGGACTTTCGAGGACGTCACCCAACGCTCCGGCACCGCCGGTGGCGACGGCTGGCACGCCGGCGCCGCGTTCTTCGACTACGACGGCGACGGCGACCTCGACCTTTACGTGTCGAGCTACGTGAAGTTCAAGCCGAGCATGGCCGGGGTCCACTCCTCCACGCTCTCCCAGCGCACCGGCTTCCGCTTTTTTCCGGGGCCGCGCGACTACGAGCCCGCTGACGATGCGCTGTTCCGCAACAACGGCGACGGCACCTTCAGCGACGTTTCTCGGAGTGTCGGACTGGCGCCCGGTGGCAAAGGCCTCACCGTGGTGGCGTCGGACTTCGACAACGACGGCGATCAGGACGTCTTCGTCGCCAACGACGCCGCACCCAACTTCCTCTACCGCAACGACGGCGGCAAGTTCGCCGAGGTCGCCACCGAGGGCGGCGTTGCCTACGACCCGGACGGCGTCGAGACGGCCGCCATGGGCGTCGACGTGGCCGACCTCGACGGCGACGGCCTGCAAGACCTCTATGTCACCAACATGATTTTCGAGTTCAACAACCTCTATCAAAACAAGGGCAACATGCTCTTCGAGGACACCACCCGCGCGCTCGGTCTCGATCAGGACAACTACCGCCACGTGGGCTGGGCGACGCGTTTCGCCGACTTCAACCACGACGGCCGTCTCGACTGCTTCGTCGCCAACGGCCACGTCGTCGACTACGTCGAGGGTTTTTCCCAGAGCATCACGTATCCGCAGCAGCGCATGCTTTTCGTCGGCAACGGCGACGGACGCTTTGCGAACGTTGCCGACAAGTGCGGCGAGGTCTTCAAGCGCAAGCGCGTTGGCCGGGGCGCCGCCTTCGGCGACATCGACAACGACGGCGACATCGACATTGTGGTGTCCAACTCCGGACAGCGCGCCGAGTTACTGCGTAACGATTTGCCCGCCAACGACCGCTGGATGAAGATCCGCCTGAAGGGTCAGCGGCCCAATACCGACGCCATCGGCGCGCGTGTGGCCATCCGCCTCGGCGATCGCACCACGGTTACGGAAGTGCGCTACCCCGGCGCTTACCTCAGCAGCAGCGATCCGACCATCCACCTTGGCCTCCAGCCGGGCATCGCCGAGGCGCGGGTCGAGGTCACCTGGCCGTCGAAGAAGCGCTCGACGCACACCGCGCGCGCGGCGGCCCTCACGGTCATCGAGGAGCCGCAGGGCACGAAGCCGGCGTCGTAGACGTTCGGCCGGCATCGCTCTCTTCGAGAAACGCTCGGGCGTGGAGAACTGACGATGGCAAGTCCGATCCGGAACAAAGGCGATCAGGCCAAGGCCGAGCAGGTCGCCGGTGCGGGCACCAACGCCTTGGCGCTGCAGGGGTGGACCTCGCGGCTGGCGATCGCCGTCACCGCCGTCCTGATCGTCGAGGGCCTGACCGGGTTGTGGATCTATATCGCGCCGTTCTCCGCCGCCGCGCAGTTCCAGGTCCTGCTACACACCGCTGTCGGGTTGCTGGTGATCGCGCCCTACGCGATCTATCAGACCCGTCACTTTCTGGTGTGGTACCGTCAGAAAACCACCGTCGTGATGCTGCTCGGCTACGCCCTCGGCGCATTCACGCTGGCCTGCGCGGTGAGCGGCGCGGTGCTGACCTGGGAGGCGGCTGTCGGCCCGAAGCGCTCGCCGATATGGGATCTCGTACACCTGATCACCGGCATAGCCGTCCTCGTGCTGGTGGTCGTGCACCTGACGCTGGCTTACACCCGCCGCCGTGCCGTGGCCGCGCGCGCCGCCGAATTGGCGACCGCCATGCGACGCTTCGTACGCCAGCAGGTGGCCTGGGCAGCGGCCACCGCCGTTGCGATCGCTGCCGTGTTGCCCTTCTGGCCGTCGCGACCGGGCGAGCTTCCCGTGCCGGAGGGTTACAGCGTCTCGAAGTACGTCGAGCAATTCGACGAGTATCGCGGCAACCCGTTTGCCCCCACCTACGCCCGTACCGAGAGCCTCAAACTCGTCGATCCCAGCGTGTTGTCCGGTTCGGAATCGTGCGGCAGCAGCGGATGCCATGAGCAGATCCTTGCCGAATGGCAGCCCAGCGCACACCGCTTCTCGGCGATGAACCCGCCGTTCCTCGCCGTGCAGCGCATATTCGCAAACGATCGGGAACCGGCCGAAACACGTTACTGCGCCGGCTGCCATGACCCGATCTCGCTGTTCGCCGGCGCCAAGGACATCCACAACATGGACCTCGCGGCACCGGGTATGCAGGAGGGGAGCTCCTGCGGTGTGTGCCACTCGATCTCGAAGGTGGATCAGCGCGGCAACGCCGACTACGTGCTCACGCCGCCGAACAAATACCTGTGGGAGAACACCGAAGGCTGGAAGAAGTCGGTGTCCGACTTCCTCATCCGCGCTTACCCGCGCCAGCACTTGGCCGACTACGATCGCAACCTGATGCGCACGCCCGAGTTCTGCGGCGCCTGCCACAAGCAGTTCATCCCCGAGGCCCTCAATCGCTTCGGTCTTGCCGCCAGTCAGAACCAGTTCGACGAGTGGCGCAAGAGTAGCTGGCACGTCGCCGACAATCAGGAGAAGAACCTCGCCTGCCGCGATTGCCACATGCGTCTGGTGAAGGACTCGACCGATCCCGGACGTGGTGAAGCCGGCGACGTGCGCCGCCGCGCCGACGACGGCGCCCACCGCCATCACGGCACGATCGGAACCAACATGTTCATGCCGGCGGTGCTGAAGCTGCCCAACTGGGAGAAGCACGTGGAGCTGACCGAGGCGTGGATCCGGGGCGAGACGGTACTCCCCGAGATTGCGCACATCTGGCCCGAGGGTCCGGTGGGCTCCATCGAGGTGCTCGCGCCCGACAGCGCCAACCCCGGCGAGGAAGTCACGCTGCGCGCCATGGTCATGAATCAGAAGGCCGGACACAATCTGATCACCGGGCCGCTCGACTTCATGCACGCCTGGATACACCTGCGGGTCCTTGACGCTCTCGGCAACACCGTCGCCGAGTGGGGCAAGGTCGATCCGGAGACCCGCTGGATTCTCGACGAACCCGGCAAGGTGCACACCATCGGCAATCCGCGCGACGTCGGCACCATGGTGCTCGAGGGTCTGCCAATGAACCGCGAGGGCCAACCGCTCCTCAAGCACGAGTTGTGGCAATCCGCCGGCGGCAAGGGCGCGCGAGTCATATTCCCGCGCTATACGGACAACCAGGTGTACCGCTTCCGCGTACCGCCCGATACGCGCGGGCCTTTGACCGTGGAGGCCGATCTCAACTTCCGCCGCTACCGCCAGCAGTTCCTCGACCTGGTCGTGCCAACCATGGAACGCGACAGCGGCGTGTACCAGCCAGTCGTTCCTCAGGCGTCGACGAAGAAACAGATTGCCTTGCAGGACGGCGCGCCGCTCGCCATGGCAGAGACGCGCTGAGCGCGTTCGGGGTCGCGTTCCACCAATGCCATCGTCCTACTACGGCAGAATGCTCGGGAGGGGTAGTTCGATTCGCGCCGCGACGCAAAGGGACAGGACCGAATGAGCTGGCTCCGCGGGGGCAAAGGCCTCAGCCGTACCGGAAAGGTGTGGCTCGCCGTGTGGGCCACGCTCCTCGGCACCGTCGCCGTCGCCGTGCTGGCGATCCGGGTGGAGACGAGTCGCAAGACCGACCTCGCCGATCCCACCGAGGGCGTAACGGCGCAATTTAAGGGGGGCGCCAACGCCGCGGCGCCACCGATCCGCTTTCGCGACGTGGCGGCATCCGCCGGTATCGTCATGCGCCACGGTCCGGGGCCGCGCGGCCGCACCCTGCCCGAAGACACCGGCTCCGGGCTCGCCTGGGGCGACTACGACGGTGACGGCGACTGGGACCTGTACGTCGTCAACTTCCCCGGACCGCTGCACGGACCGCGCGACCCGCAGGCGAAGCACCATCTGTTCCGCAACGAAGACGGCAAGTTTACCGACGTGACGGATGCGGCCGGTGTCGGCGACGCGGGCAGCTTCGGCATGGGCGCGACCTTCGCCGATTACGACGCGGACGGCGACGCCGATCTTTACGTAACCAACTACGGTCCGAATCGACTCTTCCGCAATCGCGGCGACGGCACGTTCGAGGATGTTGCCGCGGCGGCGGGTGTCGCCGATCCGCTCTGGTCCACTTGCGCCGCCTGGGGCGATTTCGACCGCGACGGTCATCTCGACCTCTACGTCTGCAACTACGTCCGTTACGACGACGCGGGCATCGGCCCCGAGGTCACGTTGCCCCGCGGCGACACCGCCTACTCGGTGCCGTTCACACTCAACCCCAACTCCTTCGATCCGGTTCCGAACCGCCTCTACCGCAACCGCGGCGACGGCACCTTCGAGGACGTCGCCGAACGCCTCGGCGTCACCAGCCCGGAGGGCCGCAGCCTTAACGCCGTGTTTGCGGACCTCGACGGCGACGGGTGGCTCGATCTCTACGTCAACAACGATGTCTCCGAGAACAAACTCTTCCGCAACATGATCGGCGACATGGGCGGTAAGGATCTCGCGCCGTTCGCGGACCTGTCGACGATGACCGGCACGGCAGACCCACGGGCCTCGATGGGCCTCTCGGTCGGCGAGATCAACGAAATGGGCGGCGGCCAGCCCGATGGACTTCCCGACCTGTTTCTCACCCACTGGGTGGCGCAGGAGAACGCCTTCTACCAGAGCGTCATCACCTCCGGCGGCGACCTCGAGTATCGCGACAAGACACGGCAGTACGCGCTCGGCGAGGTCTCGCTCGATATGGTCGGCTGGGGCAGCGCGCTGCTCGATTTCGACCTCGACGGATGGATCGACATCGCCGTCGCCAACGGCAGCACGCTGGAACATAAGCAGGACCCGGCGCAAATGATTGCCGAGCCGATCTTTCTGTTCTGGAACGACGGCAAACAGTGGCACGACGTCGCGCCGGCAGCCAGCGAGGCGTTGACGCGCCGTTACTGGGCACGCGGTCTGGCCGCCGCCGACTACGACGGCGACGGCAAGGTCGACCTGGCCGTGTCGATCAACCGTGGCCAGCCGCTGCTGCTGCGCAACGAGACAGAGACCGCGAACCGGTCGTTGAAAGTCATGCTCCAGGGTCCGCCGGCCGCGTGCCTCGGCGCCCGTGTCGAGGTGCTCGTTAACGGCCGCCGGCAGTACCGCTGGTGCGGCGGCGATGTCACCTTCCTCGGCATGCACGCCCCGGAGCTGGTGTTCGGCCTCGGGACCGCGTCAGGGGCCGAGGAACTGCGCGTGCGCTGGGCCGACGGTAAGGAAACCGTGCTGGCCAACGTCCCCGCCGGCCGCGTGCAGGCGACCCATCCGGTTGCGAGCCCCGACCCGCGCCTCGCGCGCACGGACTAGGACGGCGATGACGACCCTGCGTTACGGCGCGGCCGCCTGTCAGATCGATCTCCCGAATCCGACGCGGCGCGACCAGATCGGCGAGCGCGTCTCGCATATGCTGGCGACCGTTCAGCGCACCGTCGAAGGCTATGCACCCTTCCTTCCGGTGCGACTGCTCGTCTTCCCGGAGTTCGCTCATGCCGCACCGGCGTATCCGACCGCTGCCGAGTTGCGCCGTCACCTCACCGTCCCGGTACCCAACGAACACACGGAACGTTACGCGGAAGCGGCTCGCGCCCTCGGGGTTTACATTCAGACCGGAACTTTCCTGGAAGAGGATCCCGCCTGGCCGCACGCGGTGTTCAACACCACGTGTCTCGTTGGGCCGGAAGGACTGCTGACGAAGTACCGTAAGGTCAATCCGTGGATTCCGTGGGAGGTCAACGCCAGCCCGCACGACCTGGAAGGCTACCGCGAAGAGCTGTTCCCCGTGGCCTCGACGCCGATCGGCAAGCTGGGCGTTGCCATCTGCTACGACTGGATCTTTCCGGAAGTGCTGCGCCAGCTTTGCGCCAACGGGGCGGAAGTGCTCATCCGCGTCTCGGCCTACATGGATCCCTGGGGCGCCACCGCGCCGATGGACTGGTGGACGGTGGTAAATCGCTGCCGTGCGCTCGAGAACGTCGCCTACGTCGTCGCGGCGAACCAGGCTGCGAGCGCCGCGAACTATCCGCCGTTCTCCTGGCCGGGCGGCAGCATGATCGTCGACTTCGACGGCCGCATCCTCGCGCAGGCCGACCCCGGACCGGGTGCGAAGGTGGTCGTCGCGCCGATCGACATCGGTGCGTTGCGCCACGAGCGCTCGGTGCGACAGGGCCATCACATGCTCGCCCACCTCCGCACCGAGGCCTACCCGGTCTATCGGCGCAGTTACTACCCGCCGGGCCTCTGGACCGACGAGCGCGATCTCGATGTACAGAAGACCACCGCGGCGATCGTGGCGGCCAAGGACAAACTCCGATGCGACAGCGATTCCTGACGCTCCTCGTCAGTGCGGGACTGGTGGCGGCTTTCTCGAGCTGTTCGCGGCGCGATACCGAACCGCGTCCGGCAGCGACCCCGACCGCGGTACCGGCAAAGGCGCCGGCGGCCGCCGGTATCCCGCCGCAGCATGCGACGCGTGTCGTCGAGCTGTTCAACCGCGGTGTCGGATTGATGGACCGCTTCGAGCCGGTGGAAGCCATCAAGGCATTCGAGGAGATGGTCGGTCTGGCGCCTGACTGGACCCTCGGCAGGCTCAACTACGGCATCGCGTTGCTCAATGGGCAGACCGACGAGTTCTACGGGCGCGCCGAGGTCGAGTTGAAGAAGGTCATCGCGGTGGCGCCGGACGATCCATACGCCCACTACGCTCTCGGCATGCTGCTCCGCCACCTGACGCGCTTCGAAGAGGCGAAGGCACAGTTCGAAGAAGTGTTACGTATCGACCCTGAAGACGCCGACGCGCACTACCAGCTCGGCATTCTCGTCATGGACAAGGACCCGGCCGCCGCCCGGGCGCATCTGGAGAAGACGCTCGCCAAGACCCCCCATCACGAATCGGCCTGCTATCGCCTGCAATCGCTGCTGATCAAGGCCGGCGAGAAGGAGCGCGCTCAGGAACTGATGAGCCGGTTCCGCGCCCTCAAGGCCGCCAAGGCCGGGGCGTTCTCCGGCATGAAATACGGCGAGATGGGCCGCTACGCCGAGGTGATCCGCGCCTTCCCCGGCCTGGCCGCCGCCGCAGAAGCGGGGGCCGTGCCGGCGTTTACCGACGCCGCGGAGTCGCACGGGCTGACGCTTGCCGCCGCCGGTAATCCCGGATGGCCGGGCGTACCGCTGACCGGCGGAGCCCCGGCGTTCGCACCGGGCGTGGCCGCCGACGACATCGACGGAGACGGTGACGTCGACACGTATCTCGTAGCCGCCGGACCCGACGCTCGGGGAGCGTTGTTGCGCAACGAGGGCGGGCATTTCGCCGCGGTTGCGGATAGCGGCATCGACGGCAGCGGCGCGATCGGCGCTTTCTTCGGGGACTACGACGCCGACGGCGACCCCGATCTCTACCTGACGCGTGCCGGTACGAACCGGCTTTACCGAAACGAGGGGGGCGGACGCTTCGCCGACGTCACCGCGGCGACCGCTACGGCCGGTAAAGATGTGGTAAGCGCCGGGGCGGCGTGGGCCGACGCGGATCACGACGGCGATCTCGATCTTTACGTGGCCAACGTCGCGAGCACGGGAGCCCAGGCGCCCGGCGCACCGAACGCGCTGTTTCGTAACAACGGCGACGGCACCTTCGTCGAGGTGGCGGAGGCCGCCGGTATCGACGGCGGCGATGCGGCAACCGTCGGGGTGCTGTTCTTCGATCTCGACGACGACCGCGATCTCGACCTCCTGCTGCTCAACGCCAATAAGCCGAACCGGGTCTTTCTCAATGACCGGGTGGGCCAGTACACCGATGCCACGGCACGTTTCGCCGATCTTTCCAACGCCGGTGCGTCGGTCGGGGCGATGGCGGGCGACGTCGACCTCAACGGCCGTGAGGATCTGCTCATCCTGCTCGGCGCAGAGCCGCCGCGACTATTTTTGCAGGTCGAGCGCGGGCGGTTCGTCGAGGACCAGACCTTCGCCGCGGTCGCGCGTGGATTGGGAGGGGCGGCCAACGCGGCCCTCGGCGACCTCGATCTGGACGGCGACCTGGACCTGGTGTTGTTCGACAGCGGCCGCGACGGCGGCGTGCGCCACCGGATCTTGATGAACTCGGGCGGCGGGATCTTTGCGCCACCCGCGGCGTTCGGCGCGGAACGGGCGGCGCCGGCGGCGCGCGGTGCGGTCGCGGCTGACTTCGGCGCCGACGGCGGACTCGATCTGCTCGTGGCCCGTGCCGGGGCGCGGCCCGAGTTCTGGCAGGCTCCGGCGGTGCCGGGCCGGCACTGGCTGCAAGTCATCCCGGCCAAAGCCGGCGAGGGCGAGGCGCGCTGGGTGGAGCCGGCTGCGGTCGGTCTGCAGGTCGAGGTTAAGACCGGGCGCCGTCTCCAGGTGGGAAGTGTCAAGGCGGCCGGCGGCTATCTCGGCAGCACGCCGCGCCAGGCGCACTTCGGTCTCGGCGCCGATGCCAGGGCCGACTATGTCCGCCTCAACTGGCCGGATGCCGTCTTACAGAGCGAGCTGGAGGTTGCCGCCGATCAGAGCTGGCGCGTACCGAAGGTGCTGCGCAAGCCGTCGTCCTGTCCGCTGCTGTTCGCGTGGGACGGTAAGGGCTTCGCCTTCGTGACCGATTTTCTCGGCGTTGGCGGGCTCGGTTTCTTCATCGCGCCGGGAGAGTACGCGCCGCCCGATCCGACCGAGGACGTCCGCATCCCGCCCGAGCTGATCCGGCCGCGCGACGGCCGTTACGTGTTACGTATCGCCGAGCCGCTCGAGGAAATCACCTACCTCGACGAAGTGCACCTGCACGCCTACGACCATCCGGCCGGCTGGGAGGTCTATCCGGACGAGCGCTTCACCGGCTCGCCGCCGTTCCCCACCGGTCGGCCGCTGGCGGCGGCCGATAAGATATTCCCGCAGGCTGCACGCACCGATCGCGGCGAGGACGTACGGGAGCGCATTCTGACCATTGACCGGCGTTACGTGGAACCGCCCATGGATCGGCGTTTCATCGGTTACGCGCAGGATCACTGGATCGAGATCGACTTCGGCGACCGCTTGCGTGGAGTCGCGCCGGACGCCCGTTTGGTCCTCTACCTGTACAGTTGGGTCGAGTATACCTACTCGCATGTGAACTACGCGGCGTCGCAGGCGGGCTTGCGCATGCAATCGCCGCGAATCGAGGTGCCCGACGGCAAGGGCGGCTGGCGCGTGGCGATGGCGGAAGCCGGCTATCCGGGCGGGCTGCCGCGCATGATGACGGTCGACATTTCGGAGCTGCCGTGGCGCAGCGATGGACGGCTGCGGATTCGCACGAACATGGAGGTGTACTGGGATCAGATATTTGCCGCCGTTGACGTCAGTGGGCCCGAGCTGACCGGGCAAGTGCTGCGGCCGGCGGTGGCGGAGCTGCGCTATCTCGGTTATCCGCGCGAGTACTCGCCGGACGGCGCGAACCCGACGCTTTACGACTATCACCGGGTCGATCAGGGCCTGCCGTTCAAGAACCTGACCGGCAACTACACGCGCTTCGGCGACGTACGTCCGTTGCTGGAGGCGGCCGACGACAAGTTCGCGATCTTCGGGCGCGGCGAGGAACTGGCCCTGGAGTTCGACGCCATGGCCTTGCCGGCATTGCCCGACGGGCGGGCGCGCACGGTGGTGCTGCACGCCGACGGGTATTGCAAGGATATGAACCTCTACACCGCGTTCCCCGACACGGTGGAGCCGCTGCCCTACCACGCAATGGATAACTACCCGCCGTCGCGACCCGGGCCGGCAACCCCGGACCACGAGCGTTACGCGGCGGAGTGGAACACCCGCAGAGTGGTCGGCCAGTAAGGGCGAACCGCGGAGCGGTCCCGCCAGAACGCGTGGACAGCTCCGCTCCCCGATCTCGCGTGCGGCCTCGCTTGTCGGGCGACGCGCGCGGCGGCCGACGGACCCGAGCGGGACCCCACCCTCCGCCGCGGCAGCGGAACGGAATCGGCCGCTGCCTCTTGGGAGCACCCGACACGGTGCTATCGTCGCTGGCCGATGTCGCTGACCTCCCGATACGGGCAAGTGCGCTCCGGACTGCGCACCGAGTTGCGGCCGATGCTGCGGCTGGCGGGGCCGGTGGTGCTGGCGGAGATCGGCTGGATGAGCATGGGGTTGGTTGACACCATGCTGGTCGGACGCGTGAGCGCCGCGGCGATCGGTGCGGTGAGCATCGGCAGCCACATCTTCTACACCGTAGCCGTTACCGGCATGGGCATGCTGCTCGGTCTCGACTACCTGGTGGCGCGCGCGGTCGGCGAGGGGCAACCCGAAGAGGGACGGCGGGCGCTGGTGCAAGGGGTCTACGTCAGCGTGACGATCTCGGCACTGCTCGGCGTCATCCTCATGTCTCTGCTGCCGCGGCTGGAGTCGTTCGGCGTACGCCCCGAGGTGGCGCGCGAAGCGGTGCCATATCTGCGTGCGCTCGCCTGGAGCACGCTGCCCCTGCTGCTCTACGCCGCCCTGCGGCGCTACCTGCAGGCGATCGGCGCGGTGCGCCCGATCATGGTGGCGCTTCTGAGCGCCAATGCGATCAACGCGGGTGCCGCCTGGGCTTTGATTTTCGGCCACTTCGGGCTGCCGGCTCTGGGTGCCGAAGGGGCAGGCTGGGCCACCTGCGCGTCGCGGGTGTACATGTTCCTTTACCTGCTCATCTACCTGCTCCGACACGAGTCGCGGACGGGGGCGGGCCGAGGCGTCTCGTATCGACCGGAGTTCGCCCGTCTCGCCGAGATCGCGCGCCTCGGATGGCCCGCGGCACTGCAGATCCTTCTGGAAATGGGCGTGTTTGCGGCGGCGGCGTTGCTGGCGGCGCGGCTTTCTCCGGATACGCTTGCCGGCCATCAAGTGGCGCTCAGCATCGCCGCATTCACGTTCATGGTGCCCCTTGGGGTCTCGTCGGCGGCAGCGGTGCGCGTCGGCCACGCCCTCGGCCGTGCCGACGCGGCCGGCGCCGCGCGCGCCGGTTGGACGGCGCTCATGCTCGGCGCGGCGTTCATGAGCGTCGCCGGCTTGACCTTTGTCGCCGTGCCGCACGCGCTGGTCCGCGCCTTCACCACCGAGGCCGCGGTGATCGCGGTCGGTGTATCCTTGCTCGGCATTGCCGCCGTATTCCAGCTCTTCGACGGCCTGCAGGTCGTCGCCACGGGTGCGCTGCGCGGTACCGGCGATACGCGCACCCCGATGCTTTCCAATCTGGTGGCGCACTGGGGTATCGGCCTGCCGCTCGGGTACGCTCTGTGTTTTCGGCTCGACTGGGGCGTGCGCGGCCTGTGGGTCGGCCTTTGCACCGGCTTGATCGCCGTCGCCCTGACCCTTGTGGTCGTGTGGTTCCGGCGCACCCGCGTGCTGGCCTCCGAGTACGGCCGGCATTCCACCCAGCAGCCCTCATAACGAAAAGAGCGGCCACCGCCGCCGCCCCCAAACGCCCGATGGGCAAGCCGCCTCGGGTCCACCGAACCGACCGCGGCGCGCTTGTCGGCGCGCCCGGGTTCGGCGCCGGACGCGCCATCCCATCGTGCGCACGAGGGGGCTTGACCTTCGCGTCGCTATTTCATAAGTAAGTGCCCACTTACTTATGGCGCAGGCGAAGCCCATGGTACCCAAGGCAAGACGGACGCGCTTGCCGGCGGAGGAACGCGAAAAGCAAATCCTGCAGGCGGCCACACGAGTGTTCGCACGGCTCGGTTACCGGCGTGCGGGTACCGCGGCGATCGCCAGCGAGGCCGGGATCTCGGAGGCGATGATCTACAAGCGCTTCGCCAGCAAGAAGGACCTGTTCGAGCGCGTCCTGCGACGCCTCGGCACGCGCGTGCTCGAGAACTGGTCGGCTGACGACGCGGAGCGACCCGCCGCGGCGCCGGCACGGCGGCCGGCGGGTGCGGCAGCCCGCACGCGGGAAACGACTCGCGGAGGTCGGCTCGAACGCCTGGCGCGCACCTATCTGCAGGGCGTGCACGATCATCACGACGCCCTTGCCGTGCAATTCCAGGCGTTGGCCGAGTCGGAAGATCCCCATCTCGCCTTCGCGCTGCGCGAGAACCATCGCGCCTATGTGGACTTTCTCGCGGGCGCCGTCGCGGCGGAACAGGCGCAGGGACGCGTCCGTGAGAACGTGGACCCGCTGGCGGCGGGATGGATCCTGAACGGCATCGGCTTCACCCTCACGCTGGTGCGCCTGCTGGGTCTCGAACGCACCGCCGACGGGCGCCTTGTCTCCGATCTCATGGTGACCGCGGCGCTCGACTGGCTAACCACGCCGGCCGGCCCTGCCGCAGCTCCGCCGCCCAAGCCGGAGCAAAGGAGGTCCAGTCGTGTCAAAGCCCGCAATCCCCGCTGACGAACGCGAGGCGTTGTTGCGCCGCTGCTGGTACACGCACGACGCGCTCTGGTTTCGCGCGGTCAGCGACGCCTTCGGCATCGAGGTCGCCAACCGGCTGAATCGCGAGATCCTGCGCCACCAGGGACGCGTCGAGGCGCACCGCCTATTGCGGGCGCTCGACCGCGGCCCGGCGCAGTCCATCGACGACATGATCGAGCTGCTCAACGACGGCTGTTCGGCGATCCTCACCACACCCCCCGATATCGAGGTGCGGTTCGTTCCGCTCGACGACCGGGCCTACGAGGTCAGCGTCGAGCGTTGCTTCATTCACGAGCGCATCGTGCGGGCCGGCGTCGCCGACCGGTACGAATGCGCGGCCTTCGATCGGTTTTACGGATGGCACTTCGGGGCCGGGATGCCGCTTGCCGCGGAGCCCGCCACCGAGCCGTGTCGCAAAGCACAAGGCGAGCCGTGCGTCCGCCGGCTCGCCATTCTCAAGGAGGACTGAGATGCATTACGAGACGAGTGACGACGTGCGCATGCTCACCGAGACGCTGCGGCGCTTCCTGCGCGAGGAGTTGATCCCCCTGCAGCGGCGCGAGAAGCTCGAACCCGACGTGGCCCCGCCGGACGAGCTGCGCCAACACGTACGGACGCGGTCCAAGGAACTCGGCCTTTACGCTGCCGATTTGCCCGCGGAGGTGGGTGGCGGCGGCCTGCCCTTCTCCACCCGGTGCAGGCTGGAAATGGAAGCCCATTCGCACGACACCGTGTTCTTCGACGATGTCCTCGGTGGTCCCGGCGGGCCGACCTCGGTGCTGCTCGCGTGCACCCCGGCGCAGCGCGAGAGGTACCTGTTGCCTCTGGTCCGCGGCGAGACCTCGACCTGCTTCGCGCTCACCGAGCCGGGGGCCGGCTCGGATGCCGGCGCCCTGCAGATGCGCGCCCAGAAGACCGCCCGCGGCTATCGCCTGAACGGCACCAAGAGCATTATCACCAATGCCGTCCAGGCCGACTTTGCCATGGTCTTTGCCGTTACCGACCCCAACCTCGGAGCGCGCGGCGGCATCACCTGCTTTCTCGTCGACCGCGACACGCCCGGGTACGGACCGGTTCGACCGCACACGTGCATGGGCTTTCACGGGTTTCAAGGCGAGCTGGTTCTGCAGGACTGCGAGGTCCGGACCGAAAACATCCTCGGTCAGGAAGGTCTCGGCCTGCTGCTGGCGCTCGACTGGATCAACACCAACCGCATCAAACTCGGAGCGGCGGCGGTCGGCATTACTCGCCGGCTGCTCGGCGCGAGCACGACTTACGCGCGCGAACGCCGCCAGTTCGGCGCGCCGATCGGCGACAACCAACTCATCCAGGCCAAACTTGCCGACATGGCAACCGAACTCTACGCCGCCGAGTCGATGGTCTTCCGTGCGGCGTGGATGCGCGACCAGGGCATCGAGGTACGCACGGAGGCGGCGATGACCAAGTTGTTCTGCAGCGAGCTGGTCAATCGCGCCGCCTACGAAGCGATTCAGATCCACGGTGGCGCCGGCTGTCTGCGCGAGGGCGGCATCGAACGGGTGTACCGCCAGAGCCGTGTGCTGACCATCGTCGAAGGAACCTCCGAGATCCAGCGTGTCAGCATCGCCCGCAGCCTGCTCAAGGGCCGGTGGGGTGCGGCCGCCGCGTGATCCCGTATAGGCCCGGTGCCGGTCAATGAAGCGAGGCGCTCCTTTCATCCCGCCTCCGGCCGCGCCCACGTCACGGCGAACTCGCACGACGCGCGGCCGCCCGCGCGTCGAGCTGGGCGCGGATCTCGGCGTGAACCTCGGCGTTTATCGGAAAACCCCGGAACAGGATCACCGCGGCGAGGTGACAGCCTGCCGGCAGCAGGCAGTAGAGGAACTTGATTCCGAAGATAACCGCCTCGCTCTGATCTTGATTCGGCACGTAACCCATCAAGTCGAGGGCCTGCATGCCGATGAATATGGCGATCCCGATGGCGGCCTTGTCCATAAACGACCAGATGCCCATGAACGCCCCTTCGCGGCGGCGGCCCGTCTCGAGTTCGTCGGAGTCGATGACATCCGCCGACAGCGACGGCCCCAATGTCGCCGTACACCCGTTCGCCGCCCCTATGACCGCGGCGAGAAAGATCCAGAGAAGCCACGTCCCTTCGTGGTAATAGAAGGAAGTGGCGTAAACGGCGGTCGCCAGTAGCATTCCCGCCGTCCACGTTCGGTTCTTGCCGAATCGATTCGACAGCCGCACCCACACGGGAATCGCGACCACCGACCCGGCGAGATACGCCAGCATGACCACGGGTACAATCTCGCGCGCCTTGATCACGTACTTGGCGACGTACAACGTCAGCGGCGCGATGAAACTGCCGCCCACGAGGGCGATCAGATAGGTGAGCATGAGGATCACGAAGGCGCGATTGCGAAAGGTGACGCGCAGGCCCTCCACGAACGGGTAGTGTCCGGCGTGCGCGTCTTCGAGGCGCTCGCGGACCCGCACGAAGGCCACGATAATGAGCCCGCAGGCAAGCCCACCGAACACGATCGCCATGGTCGGATAGCCGGCCCGTGGCCCGCCCGCCGCCTTCGCAAAGGCTTCCGGCGCGAGCATGCCCAGAGCCACGCCGAGCAGGTAGAAACCCTGGCGCATCCCGAACAGGCGCGTGCGCTCGTGATAGTTCGGCGTCAGCTCCATTCCGAGCGAGATGTACGGCACCCAGAACACGGTCCAGAAGGTGAACAGCACCAGGTAGCAGAGCAGCAACTGCACAAAGATTCCCAGCGGGGTCAGTCCAGGAATCGGCGCCCAGGTGAAGTAGAACACGATCCAGATGGGCAGGGCGCTGAGCAGAAAATACGGTCGCCGCCGACCCCAGCGCGAGCGGGTGCGGTCGGAAATATGCCCCATGACCGGGTCGGTAACGGCATCCCACAGGCGCCCCGCCATCAACACCCAGCTCAGCATGCCCGCCGACAGGCCGAGTTCGTCGGTGTAATAGTTCGGCAGGTAGATGGCGATGCTGAGCAGTACGAGGCTCGTACCGAGCGCGGGCAACGAATAGCTGACGATCTGACCGGTGGAGAGCCGTTCCGAATCCATCGCACCCTCTTATCACGAGTGCGGTCTTCGCCGCCGGACTCCGGCAGCTCACACCGCTCCGGGGTATCCGGACAACGCCGTCGAGATCACCGAAATCCGTCGCACTCAGTGCGCGTGAGGGCGTCGACCAGGTCGAGCGTGTCGAGCAGCAGGGTTAACACGTCGGCGGAGTCGAAGTTACCCGGTCCCGCGGCAACAATAGCGGCGATCTCCACCTGGGCCCCCGTGAGCAGAAGCTGGTCGGCGGCGGAAAACATGGAGAGGTCGGCAAGCGCCGCGGTAAGAAGCTCGTCAATGGCAACGGCATCGGCGTAAGTGGCCAGCGCCGGCGACGGCGCCACGAACGCCGGCGGACTGGCCGCATTTGCCAGCGCTAGAGCCAGCTCGTAGGCAACGCGCGTCTGTTTTTCGAGTTTGCCGAAGTCGACCACCGACGCGTCGTCCCCGGAGGTGTGGTAACAGGGGCCGGTGGAGTCGGTGAAGAACACCGTCGGCACGCCCGAATTGACGAAGTTGACGAAGTCGCTGCGCCCCTGCCCGAAAATGTAGCTCAGCGAACGCAGGTCGAGATTCGTGCCGCTAGCCGCCTGCCCAAGCAGCGTCCCCATCGCCGTGCCCCCGGTTTCCGGACCGACGGCGAATGTATAGCGTTTCAGGCTGGGGAGGAGGTTGGCGCCCTGGATGTCGAAGTTGACGTAGGCCACCGTCTGCATGAGCGGTACCAGCGGGTTGTTCGCATAGTAGAGCGAGCCGAGCAGACCGTCCTCCTCGGCGTCCCACAACGCCAGAACGACCGACCGCCGCGGCGGCACCGGCAGCGCCGCGATGGCGCGACCGACGGTAAGAACTGCGGCCGCGCCGGCGGCGTTGTCGGTTGCCCCGTTGCAAACGACGTCACCCGCAACGAGGCTCGTGCAAGCGCCCACATGATCGTAGTGGCCACCGACGACCACGTACTCGTTAGCCAGATCGCTGCCCGGTATGACCGCCACGACATTGGTGCCCACTTGCCCGCCCTGCACGAAGGGCTGTTTGAACGCATCGTCGCCGGTCTGCGAGTAGTTCAGGCCAACGGCGAACTCGCGCAGCGCGTCGATGAGAATCTGCTGGGCGGCCACGGAGCCGGCGGTGTTGTTGTTGCGGCCCTGCAGTGCGTCGGCAGACAGCGCAAGGACGTCGTTCGGGTCCAACCCGCCGACCGGAGGTTCCGGACAGACGGCCGGCGCCGGCGCCGTCGTGCGTCGCATCTGCACCGCGTCGTTCTTCTTTTCTTCGCCGCCGAACTCGGCGCAGTAACGCAGCGCCGCCGTACCCGCCGGCAGTCCGAGGACTATGCCCTCCGTCGACGCGAAGGGCGGCGAGAGCGTTACCGGGGTTCCCTTGCACACTGCCTTGATTGTTTTCTCCTTGATGACGACGCTCGTGCAGGCGCCACCGGTGGCATCGTCCCTGCCCTTGTAGCGGTACCCTTTGGAGCCCGCCGGGCGGCCCAGTCCCTTCCATCCCGAGGCGTCAAGTTCGAAGGTCGCCCGCGTCGCCCCACCCAGTGCCGTGTCGAAGAACCGCAGTTCGGCGCCGCCTGTGGTCGGGTCTTCCGCCGATCCGGGCGCCGGCAACGGGAAGCCCGACGCGCTCTTGGCAACGAACCGGGTCACGTTTCCCAGCTTGACCACGGTAACCCCGCCTGGCATCCCAACGTCGACTGCCTGCGCGGCAGCGCATTGGCCGACCAGCAAGGCGGCGCATAGCACGCAATCTACGAAGCGATCCGGAATCACTCTCATGCCTTCCCCCAGTCATGCCCGGTACGCGCGCAACCACCGCCCGGGAGTGGATGTTTCGCTGCCTCTCTGCGCTCTTGTTCCTCAGTTGTCGCGGCCGGTCAAATGAATTCGTCAGCCAGGAATGGTGGCCCCGGACACGCGATGGCCGAAACGACAATATGACCCGGCGCCATCGCAACCCGCAGCCTGCCGGGGTACGAGTCTACACTCGCGGTTGACACGGAAGGCAAGTCGTTTCAGCATCTTGTCGGGTAGTGGCCGCAGGCGGGTGGGCGGCGCAATTTTGTGTCGGGTGACATATGGCAGATGCTCACAGGACCGTACCGATCGGCATTCCACGGCTGCTACTGGTCGAGGACAACGCCGACGACGCCGAGCTGACCCGCCGGGCTCTCGCCCGTGCGCACATCGGCAACGAACTGACCCTCGTGACCAACGGCGAACAGGCTCTCGACCTCCTCTACCGGCAGGCGCTGAACGAAACCGAGGAGGTCGGGTTCATTCTTCTCGATCTCGGCCTGCCGGGCATGCATGGCCGCGAGGTGCTGGAGCGCATCTGGAGCGATCGCCGCCTGCGACACATACCGGTGATCGTCTTGACGGGATCGGCTAGCGACGAGGACATGCTGCGCAGCTACAAGTCGGGTGCCGTCGCCTTCCTGCGGAAGCCGGTCGAGGTCGACCGCCTCATCCATGCCGTCAGCGAGCTGCCCGAGTATCGATTGCTCATCGCGCGGGTAAAGACCTCCGCCTGAACGCAAAGGTCTCAGCCGTAGGCCCGACTGACGAACCAGAACACGCCGAGGGCGAGCACCGCGGCCGAGCCGCCTTCGATGATTCCGACGCGAAAGCGGCCCGCCCGTGCCGTGGTGCCCCACCGCAGCAGCGGCCAGACCGCCGCGACCACGGCTAATTGCCCGACCTCGACGCCGGCGTTGAACCCAAACAGGGCGGCCACGGCGCGGTGCGGGGGCAGACCCGCTTCGCCGAGCACTGCGGCGAAACCGAAGCCGTGGATCAGGCCGAAGATGAACGCAATCGCCCAGCGCAAGTGACTCGCGTGGGCAGAGCGGTGCAGCATCCCGAAATAGCACAACGTGAACAGCGCCAGACCGGTCAGGCTGATCGCCGGCACGCGCCCGAACCCGGCCACGGCAACACCGGCCAGCAGTGCCAGGGTGGCCGCAATGACCACCGGCACCAGCGGACCGCGATCGCCCACCAGCCAGACGTTTTCTGCCGCAACCATCGCGATCGACAGCCCGATCAGCGCCTCGACCGGCGCGGCCGCCGGCTGCAGGATGCCAAACGCCGATAGCCCGAGCGTGATGCTATGCGCCGCCGTGAAGCCGGTGACTATCGTCACCACATCGCGCAGCGCACTGCCGACGAGCAGCAACGCCAGCAAGAAGGCAAGATGATCGTAGCCCTCGAGAATGTGCTCGACACCCAGCCGCAGGTACCCCCAGAACGTCGTACCGCCCGTACCCGATTCCGCGCTGCCACCCCCGGACGCCGCGGCCTCGCCAAGCGACCATACTCTTTCCGTATCCGAGAGCACCCGCTCGTGCAGCGGGCCGCCGTCGCGCCGCAGGCGCACGAAGTGCAGGTGCGAAGGGGCGACCTCGAAGAGCACCGCGCTGCGGACCTCGAGCGGCGCTTCCGCCGGACAGTCGACACGCCACTCGAAAGCCAGACGACCCGACGGAGCACGGAGCTCCCGCGGGCCGTCGCTGACCGCACACGATCGCCCGGCGGCAACGAGCTGGAGCCGTTCGGCCAGATACTCCCCCAGTCGCAGCTCGCGCTCGGGGCCGGGCTGGGATCCCCAGGAGAAGTGCGAGGCGTCCAGCTCCGACAGCCTGACCGTCACATGCGCCGTGTCGCCGCGAACGTCCCACGTCGAATAAGAGGTCGTTCGTTCGTGCGCGGTCGCCACCCCGGCGACCGCCAGTGCCACAAGGCCGACAAGCCCACCGCGGCCGCACGCGGTAAGCCTCATGGCAGCGTCTCGACCACAGCGACGTCGGCACGTTCGCGCAGGTCGTCGAGGTAGCGGCGCAGAGCGCTTTCGGCTTCGCGACGGCGCATCTCGTTGGCCACCTGCGACTTGATCTCGGCAAACGGCGGCGCCGAGTCCTGCTCCACCTCGATCACCTCCAGCACGTGAAAGCCGGTGCCCGAACGGGTCGGTTCCGTAATCGTACCTGCCGGCTGGCCGAGGACACTGCGCACCACCGTCGGTCCGAGATAGTCGCTGAGCTTCCCGACCGGCAGCAACGTGTCGGGAACGGGCGAGATCTCGGCGTCGCCGAGGGTCGCACGCACACTCGCAAAGTCCTCGCCGGCCCGCAGCCGGCGCGCCGCCTCGCTGGCGCGTGCCTGCAGCGCAGCGGTGTCGGCGCCGGGCGGCGTCCGCACCCATACCTGCCGCAGCCGCAGCCGGCCCGGTCGGGTGAAGAAATCCAGATGGGTGCGGTAGTAGGCCTCCAACTCGTCGTCGCCCGGCTGCAAGTCGGCGTACTCGGCAACCACCGAGTCGATGACCGCCGTGCTCAGATCTTTGCGCACCTTCCCGTCGTGTTGCGCGAAGCCGAGATCGAGTCCGCGTTGAACGAGAAGCTCCTCGTCGATGAGCCGGTTCAGTACCAGCGTACGGTCGCCCGGCTGCAACTGATTACGGCGGTCCTGCGCCAACGCCGCCAGCACACGTTCGTAGTCGGCCGCGGCGATCGATACGCCGTTGACGCGGGCAACGATCCCTGCCGGCAGGGCCGTGCCGCCGGAGGCGCCCGGACCGATCAGTCCCCACGCGGCCATGATCATCCCGGCAGCGGCGCCGGCCGCCAGCACCAGCAGCGGACGGCGCCCGGAAGCGTCGTGCGGCTCAGGCTCCATTCGCAACCGCGAGGTAGATGGGCGACGACCACGCCCGTTCCTCGTTCTCCGCCAGGCAGTCGTCGTCGAACGGCGTACGGTAGTCGCCGTAACACGGCGACGCAACCACGCAGTTGCCCTGGCTATCGTACTTGCATCGCAGGTTGGCGGCGTTCACCGCCGGCGACGGCTCCTGAACGGCGCGCACGTAGTAGGTGGCCGGCCGGCCACCGGCGACGAAGTCCGGGTCAGTGAACTCGACCTCGCAACCCGCAGGGTCGGCCGCGCATTGAATCGTTCGCCACGGGTCCTCGATAAGATTGCCAACCGATTCGCCCGGCCGCACTTGCGGCCGAATCCGCACCACCTCGATGCGCGCGATCGACTTGCGTTCGTCGCTCGGGTTGTAGCACTCGCCGCGGCAGAGGTGCTCCATACGTTCCGCGCTGAGCGCGTTACGCACGTAGTCGGGACAGCCCGGCCGCTGCTTGAAGGCACCGACCGCGCGCACGCGAAAGCGCGGCGGCTCGGTCAGGCGGGCCTCCGAACCCATGGGCTGGACACCGCTCGGACCGTTGAGGAGGTCGAACCATAGCAGCAGCCTGTCGCCGCTGGTGCCGTACACTTCGCGCCGCTTCAACGCGTTCCAAACCGCGTCTCGATCGCGACCGTCGGCGTGTACGGCGACGAGACCGCCCGTCAGGAAGAAAGACGCCTGCCGTTCGGTATCCAGCATGGCGAAACCGGGCAGGGTGCTGACGGCCGGATCGAACGGCACCGACTCCGGCGACGACGAGGCTTCCGGCCCGAGCACGCGTCGCCGCCAGGCGGCACTGCGCGCCCCGGTCGCTTCGGTCATGCGCCGGCGGGCGAACTCCTTGAACCCGGTGCCCGGGCGGGCCTTGTGGTTGTCGCTCGACGCGATGAAGCCGAAACGAAAACGGCGCGGATCGCCCGGATCGTCGAAGTTACTTATGGCCAGGGTATACTGCGCCGAACTCGCGGGACGGTAACTGAACGCGGGGTTGAAGCAGTCGCGACACTGGCCACAGTCCTTCCAGTCCGCCACCGTCGCGCCGGGCACCGTGCGGAACCCCGAGACACCGGCGGCAAGGTAGTTGGCGCGGGCCGCCGCGACCCGCCGTTCGCACTCCGCCGCCGGCACGTCGCCGCAGCGCCCACGGATGAGCTCGCCGGCTTGCCAGCAGCACGGCAGGTAGTTCCGGCTCGGAGCCGGACAGGTTGCCTGGCCGGCGGCGTCGAAGGTCACCGGACGCCAGTCGCGGTACTCCTCGGAATTGCCGTGACCGGAGAACACCTCGATCAGCGTCTGCTTCTCTGGATCGTGTTGGGCTGCCGTGAGCTGCTTATCCCAGGAGGCATCCGGCGGCGTGTAGAAACCCCAGGTCGTACCGTGCGGAATCACCAACGTGTCGAAGCCCAGTTGGGAGAGCTTTTCGTAAAGCACCTGTGGGGTCTGGGCGCGCTCGTGGCAGGACGCCGGTAGCTGCCTGGCATCCACCCCCTCCGCGCACGTCGGCACTTCCCGGCGCTCGGTAAGGAAGGTGGCAAGGTCGTAGTAGCGCTGCCGATTCGACCAGTCGAACAGCGGGAACTGCAGGCGCTGCCAGAGCGACGGCGGCTGGAGCAGTGCGCCGACCAGGCGTGGGCTGATGGCGCTGATCGGCCGGGCCGGCACCTTGTCTTCGGCGGTGTCCTTGAAGATCACGTTCTTGTGGCCGTAGTGCTCTGCGGCAGTGTTGCCTACTTGAGTCCACTCCCAACCCAGGAATGCCACCGTATCGGGGTTTGCCGGGTCCCCCGATACGGCGTTGCACTGGCGGATCGACTCCTTCGTCTCCTCCCAGTGCCGCGGGGTAATACCCTCCGCATGGTCGTTGATGCTCCAGAAGTCGAGGGCAGCGCAGAAACGGGCGAAATCGCAGGCGTCGGCCGGAGGATGACTGCCCTCGCCCTGCAGCATCGGCAGGCTTATCATGAAGGCGTCAACCGAAAAGGTGGTATGAACGTGCAGATCGCCGAACAGCACCTGTTGCGGCCGCGCGCCCGGCGCGAGGCGCGCTAGCGCCGCGCGGTCGCCATTCCCCCGCGCGGCCACCGCCGCCGGCGGCACGGTCGCGCGGGTCACCTCGCCCGGCCCTTCGTGCCGGCCCTCGCAACCGACCAGGGCCATGAAAAAGAGCGCCGTCCAAGCCCATGTCCGTGTTCGCATTGGACCTCCAGAGTTGCGCCGCCTGCCATCCGCTCTCGAGTTCGAGCGTGCCTACAAGTAACAACCCGCCAGCACGAAGCCACGCGGACTGCCGCGAGTCAATCGCCGTTTCCGCTTGTGGCCAACTCCACACCCGGTCTACACTTGCTCACCTGGGGTCATGGGACATGTCCTGTCGGAACGCGGGATGACTTACGCCGTCGCCGCGATCGTTTGTGGCCTGGCGCTCTGGGTCAAGCTGCTGGTGGGTCCAGTCGTGTTACCGGGGCCGTTTTCGACCTTTCTGCCGGCAGTGCTGCTGGCGGCGTGGGCCGGAGGAATTGGTCCGGGCGTTCTGGCCACCGCTGTATCCACGATATTGGCGTTGGGGTTTGTGTTACCCGCCGTGCCGATGCCGGGCGGATCGGGATGGACGGTCATCCTGCAAGTGGCGACATTCGTGGCGACCGGGTCAGTCGCGAGTGCGCTGGTGGGAGCGCTCCGGTCCTCGCGGCAGCGTCTGAGCGTCACCGAAGATCTTACGCGCATCAACCGGCTCCTACGCGAAGAGGTCACCGAGCGGCGCGCGGCCGAAGCCGCCCTGCGCGAGAGCGAGGATCGGTTCGCCACTGCGTTCGAGAACGCTCCCTCCGGCCTGGCGCTGGTACGATTGACCGGACAAACGGGGCTAACGTGGACCAATCGTGCCTTCCGGGAGTTGATCGGGCATGAAGACAATGCGCTCTTCGATCGCCCGTTCGCGGAAGTAATCTACGTCGACGATCGGCCGGCGGCGATGGAGGACCTCCGGCGCCTGGTGACGGGCGAGGTGAACTCGTATCGGACCGAGCGCCGGCTGGTTCATCGGTCCGGCCGGGTTTTCTGGGCGCACGTGAGCGTCGCCATTGTCCGGCGAGAAGACGGCACACCGATCTACTTCATCTCCCAGATCGACGACATCGGCGCCCGCAAGCAAGCCGAGACCGCCCTGCGCGAATCGGAGGAGAAGTACCGGGACCTGGTGGAGAACATCAACGACGTGCTCTTCGCGATCGATCGCGATGGCGTGTTTACGTACGTGAGCCCGACCATCCGGCAGATTACAGGGTTCCATCCCGAGGAGGTCGTCGGCCGGCATTTCTCGGAGTTCGTGCTGCCGCAATACGCCCCGGCCCTGGCAGCGGAGATGCGGGAAATGGCGGCGGGCGGTGCGGCGGTGCCGGCCGAGTTCGAGGTGCACCAGCGCTCCGGGGGCTCGCTCTGGGTAAATTCGCTCAGCCGCCCGATTCACGTGGATGGGACGGTCGTCGGCTTCCGGGGGCGGATGTCCGACATCAGTGCCCGCAAGCTGGCGGAGGAGGCGCTGCGAGAAAGCGAAGGGAAGTTTCGCAGCCTTGCGGAGAGCACCGCCGCAACGATCTTCATCCAGCAGGGCAATCGGTTGGCATACGTAAACCCGGCGGCCGAGGCGCTCACGGGGTACTCTGCCGAGGAGCTCCTGCAAATCGATTTCTGGGAGCTCTTCGATCCCCGCTTCCGCGAGCAAGTGATGGTTCGCAGTGCCTTGCGATTCAGCGGCGCCAATGTGCCCGCGCGAGCGATCGCGAAGATCGTTCGGCGCGACGGGCAGCCCCGTTGGGTCGATTTCACTCTGACGCGCATAGAATACGAGGGCCGGGTTGCCGTGCTGGGAACGGCCATCGACATCACCGAGCGTAAGGCCGCGGAACGCGAAGCGCGGCAGCGCCAGGCCGAACTGGCGCACGTGCTACGGGTCGGCACAATGGACGAAATGGCCGCTTCTCTGGCCCACGAGCTTAATCAACCGCTGCAGGCAATGGTCAATTTCGCAACCGGATGTCTGCGCCGTATCGAGCGAGGGAAAGCGGTCGCGGCCGAACTGGTCGATCCGCTGAACCAGATCGCTAAGGAGGCGCTGCGCGCCGGAGAGATCGTCCGCCGCATCCGTCGCTTCGTGCGCAAGGCGCCGGCGCGGCGCGAACTGGTCGACATCAACGAGCTGGTCGGCGAAGCCACCCGCCTCTTCGAGCCCGAGGGTGCGGCGGAAGGTGCGACCCTCGACGTCAGGGTCGAACGCGGCCTGCCGGCGGTGGAAGTGGACTCGATCCAGATCCAACAGGTGATCCTGAATCTGTTGCGCAATGCCCTCGAGGCAATGTCGTCGACCCCGGCAGGGGAGCGCGTGCTACGCGTCGAGACGGGCGTGGACGAGGGCACCGGCGGCGTGTGCGTGCGCGTAATCGACAAGGGAAGGGGATTCGCGCCGGAGCACGGGGAGCTGCTGTTCGAGCCTTTCTACACCACCAAACCGCAGGGGCTCGGCATGGGACTGTCGATCAGTCGTTCGATCGTCGAGGCGCACGGCGGACGGCTGTTCGGGCTTCCCCGGCCGGACGGCGGAGCGGAGTTCGGCTTTGTGCTGACCGTCCGCAACCAGCGCGGGGCGACATATGCAGCGTGAGCCGGCCGAATCGCCGCTACCGACGGTGTTCATCGTGGACGACGACGCCGCCATCCGGCGGTCGCTGCGGTTCCTGATCGAATCGAGCGGTTTATCGGCGGAGACCTACGGCACCGCCGAGGAATTCCTCGAGATATACGACCCGGAGCGTCCCGGCTGCCTGATCCTGGACGTTCGAATGCCCGGCATGAGCGGCCTGCAACTGCAGGAAGAGCTGTCCAAACGGCAGGGCACACTGCCCATCATCGTCGTTACCGGCTATGCCGAAGTGCCCATGGCCGTGAAGGCACTGCAAAGAGGCGCACGCGACTTCATCGAGAAGCCCTTCAGCGACCAGATGTTGCTCGAAAGGGTTATGGATGCCATCGCCACCGACCTCGAACAGCGGCGACGGCAACAGGAAAGACGGGCCGCGGTTGCGCGGCTCAACCTCTTGACAGACCGCGAGCGACAGGTGCTCGGCGGACTGATCTCGGGCAAAGCCAACAAGGTGATGGCGGAGGAACTCGGTCTGGGCATTAAGACCGTCGAGGCGCACCGGGCACGATTGATGAGGAAGCTCGGGGTTAGTTCGCTCGCCGACGCGCTCCGGCTAACCTTGCTGGCCGGCTGGGACGCGGGCAAACCCTGACCCGCCACAGGGTAATTCCCATATTGCGGTTCTGTTACGGCCTCGGTAAGAAGGTCGTGAACATCGAAGCTCGTCGCAGGGTTTAGAGAGCGCGTGGCACGCGGAGAAAGCGGCGACCTACCCCGACCGTATACTCCGCCAACACCATCCGGCGTGGGGCCGGATTGGAGGAAAACATGCCGCAGGACGCTGTGAGTGTGGCTTTGTTGGGAGAGGTGGAAGCGGCGTTGAGCGCGCTGGCACCCGAAGAGGAACGTGCCCTCCGATTGCGGTTCGCCCTGGGCGCAGGACCGGACACGAGCCCACCGATCTCGCCCGATCAGGCGCACCATCTGGAAGCTCGGGCTCTGACGAGACTGCGTTCCGCCTCGATGACCGGCGAGGACCGGTCCGAGCAAAGACGGCAGGTCACCGGCTATGCGTCGCGACCCGGTCGGCCGGCCGGGTCGCGACGCCCTCCGACGCATCCCGATCGGGACGAGGAAGCGGCGCCGCGACCCCCCGAGCGCACGCCAGAATCGCCCCCGGCGTACGACGTTACCGGGTGGGACGAGGCTTAGTACTCCGGTTCATAGATTCTCCAACGTATTCTACGTGGTGCGACCCGCTCACCCTGAACTACTATCGCCGAAAGTCTGCGCACGGCGCGAAGAAATCTTCAGGCCATGGAGCGGCAGTGCCT